>JBDTXL010000161.1:0-5302 GCA_040006195.1 Gemmatimonadota bacterium
CGCAGGCGCCACTTTGCACTTGCTGCGGCCACGCGGCCGCTCCCGACACGAGGTTACCCGTGGTTCAACATACGCCTACATCCGTCGTCACGATCGACCGCTACATCATCGAGCAGGAGCGCCTCTATCCCGAGGCCACTGGCGAGCTATCGGGCATCCTCTACGATGTGGCGCTCGCGGCGAAGATGATCGCCAACAAGGTTCGCAGCGCGGGGCTCGCCGACATCCTCGGCTCCAACGAGTCGCAGAACGTGCAGGGCGAAGTGCAGGCAAAGCTCGACGTGCTTTCGAACGAGATCATCATCAAGGCGATGGACCACGGCGGTCGGTTGTGTGCGATGGCCAGCGAGGAAGAGCCGGATATCATCCCGATTCCCGACGGGTTCAAGTGCGGCAAGTACGTGCTGCTCTTCGATCCGCTCGACGGCTCCTCCAACATCGACGTCAACGTTCCCGTCGGCACCATCTTTTCGGTGCTGCGCAAGACATCGTCGGGCACGCGCGGCGAGATGTCGGATCTTCTGCAGCCCGGACATCAGCAGGTCGCGGCCGGCTACGTGATCTACGGCTCGAGCACGATGCTCGTGTACACGACGGGGCAGGGCGCACATGGCTTCACGCTCGATCCGTCGATCGGTGAGTTTCTGCTCTCGCATCCGAACATCCGCATCCCGGATTCGGGCCGCTATCTCTCCGTCAACGACTCGTACGAGCAGCTCTGGGACGAGAACGTGAAGACGCTCATGCGCTGTTATCGCGGCCTCGAGCGCGATCACAAGGCGCTGAGCGTGCGCTACGTCGGTTCGCTCGTTGCCGATTTCCATCGCAATCTTCTCGGCGGTGGCGTCTTCGTGTATCCGGCGAATGCCAAGCGCAAGCAGGGCAAGCTCCGCCTGCTGTACGAGGCGAATCCGCTCGCGTTCATCGTCGAGCAGGCGGGCGGCGCGGCGTACGACGGCACGCGACGCGTGATGGATGTGCAGCCGACGGAGCTGCACCAGCGCACGCCGCTCTACATCGGCAGCAAGCGCGAAGTCGATCTCGCCACCGAGCTGCTGAGCGGCGTCGCGGTCGGCGTCGGGGGATGACGCGCAGCCGCTAATGCCCGCGCGCGACGATTCTCGCACCACCCCCGCCGGCATTCCACTCGAACCGTTTTACCGTCCGGAAGATTCGCCGGTCGACTACGCGCGCGACCTGAACGATCCCGGATCCTTCCCGTTCACGCGCGGCGTCCAGTCGTCGATGTATCGCGGCCGGCTGTGGACGATGCGCCAGTATGCGGGCTTCGGTACGGCGAGCGAGACGAACGTGCGTTTCCGCACGCTGCTCGCCGCCGGACAGACGGGCCTCTCCGTCGCCTTCGACCTCCCGACGCAGATGGGGTTCGACTCGGACTCGCCGCGCGCGCTCGGAGAAGTGGGCCGCGTGGGCGTCGCGATCGACACGGTCGACGACATGCACGCGCTCCTAGCCGGGATTCCGCTCGACAAGGTGTCGACATCGATGACGATCAATGCGACGGCGGCGACGCTGCTCGCGATGTACGTGGTCGTCGCCGAGGAGCGGGGGTTTGCTCGCGCTACGCTGTCGGGCACCGTGCAGAACGACATTCTCAAGGAGTACATCGCGCGCGGTACGTACATCTATCCGCCGGGGCCGAGCCTCGCACTCGTGACGGGGATCTTCGCGTTCTGCGCGGCCGAGGTGCCGTTGTGGAATCCGATCTCGATTTCCGGATATCACATGCGCGAGGCCGGATCGACCGCGGTGCAGGAGCTCGCCTTCACCTTCGCGAACACGATTGAGTATGTGACTCGTGCGCTCGCGGCCGGACTTTCAATCGACGCGTTCGCGCCTCGGCTTTCGTTCTTCTTCGCGGCACACAGCGATCTGTTCGAGGAGGTCGCGAAGTTCCGCGCGGCACGTCGTATCTACGCGCGGCTCATGCGCGATCGCTTCGGCGCCTCCGATGCATCCTGCCGGCTGCGCTTTCACACGCAAACCGGCGGCGTGACGCTCACCGCGCAGCAGCCGCTCACCAATGTCGTGCGCGTGACCGTGCAGACGCTCGCTGCGGTGCTCGGCGGCACGCAGTCGCTGCATACCAATGGCTACGACGAGGCGCTCGCGCTCCCGACTGTCGATGCTGCCACGCTCGCGCTTCGCACGCAGCAGGTCGTTGCGTTCGAGTCGGGCGTCGCGGGGACGGCGGATCCGCTCGCGGGGAGTTATTACGTCGAGAAGCTGACGACGGAGCTGGAGGAGCGCGCGCTCGCGCTACTCGCGCGCGTCGAGGAGATCGGCGGCGCGGCGCGCGCGATCGAGGAGGGATTCTTCCAGGAGGAGATCGGTCGCTCGGCGTACGAGCACCAGTTGCGCGTGGAGCGCGGCGAGACGATCGTCGTCGGCGTGAACGCGTTCACGGATGAGGAACCGCCGCTTGCGATTCCGGCACCGGACTTTCGCGCGCTGGAGCAGAACCAGCTCGCGCGGCTCGCGAAGACGAAGGTGGCGCGCGATCAGGGCACCGTTTCGTCGGCGCTTGCAGCGCTCGGAGCCGCAAGCGCGTCGGGCGACGCCGAGACCTCGGCGCGGCTGATGCCGCTCATCATCGACGCGGCGCGTGTGCGGGCAACCCTTGGCGAGATTGCGGACACGCTCGCGACGTCGTGGGGGATGTACCGGCCGGCGCGTTGAGCGCGCGAGCGCGCGAGTGGACGCGTATCTCATTGTCCACATCTGCCGGTCAGCATAACTTTCACAGCGATGCCAACTTACGAGTTCACGTGTCCCAACGGACACGACTTCGAGAAGTTCTTCCGCACGATTTCGAGCGGGGAATCCGAGCTCCCGTGCCCCATCTGTGAAGCAATGGCGACGCGTAAGATCTCCGCGGGCGCAGGTCTCATGTTCAAGGGCAGCGGCTTCTACATCACGGATTACGGGAAGGACGGCAAGAAAGACCAGAATCTCCCGCGCAAGACGTCGAATGGAGAGAGCGGTACGTCATCTTCGTCGTCATCCGAAAGCGGAAGCTCGAGTGGCGATTCGAAGTCGTCGGGCGACTCGAAGTCGACGGGCGATTCGAAATCCACCAGCGACACCAAGCCCTCCGGCGATTCGAAGACGTCCTCTTCGTCCGACTCCAAGTCGGACTCCAAACCCGCCGCACCGAAGCCCGAATCGAAGCCCAGCGCTCCGAAGAGCAGCAGCTCTTCCGAATGACGCCCGCCGATCTCATTCGTGCGGCACTCCTTGATGCCGCGCGTGAGCTCGGCGCGCCCGACACGATCGCCCCGGTGCTCGAGCGCCCGCGCGATCCCGCGAACGGCGACTGGAGCACCAACCTCGCGATGATGCTCGCCAAGCCGCTCGGCGAAAAGCCGCGCGCGCTCGCGACGCGTCTCGTCGAGAAGCTCGACCTCGCCGCCGCCGGCGTAAGCAAGGTGGACATCGCGGGGCCAGGCTTCATCAACTTCTACATCGCTGCGGGTGCGAACGCGAGCGGCCTCGCGGCGATCGTCGAGAAGGGCGACGCGTACGGACGCGACGACAGCGGTGCGGGGCGCCGAGTCGTCGTCGAGTTCGTGTCCGCGAATCCAACGGGCCCGCTCCACGTCGGCCATGGGCGCCAAGCCGTTCTCGGCGACACGATCTCGGCGCTGCTCGAGTGGACCGGATGGTCCGTCTCGCGCGAGTACTACTACAACGATGCCGGCGTGCAGATTGCGAATCTCGCGGCATCCGTGGTCGTGCGACTGCGCGAGCTCGCGGGGTATCCGACGCAGTTCCCCGAGGGATGGTATCAGGGCGAGTACGTGCTCGAGGTTGCTCGCGCGTACCTCACCGATCGCGGCGCCAGCGATGCAAAGACGCTTTTGCAAAGCGAGGCGCCTGGACTCCTTGATGCCTCGTTCGACACCGACACCTCCGCGCTCACGCACGCGATCCTTGGCTTCGTGCGCGAGAAACCCGATTTCGTACGCGTGGCCGTCGACGAGCTCCGCACAACGCAGGATCGCGACCTCAAGACCTTCGGCCTCGCCTTCGACACGTACTTCCTCGAGTCGAGCCTCTACGCGCCGGGCTCCGCGCGCGCGATCGCACCGATGTTGGGCGGCTCGGAGGGGGAAAGCGCCGTCGATGCAACTGTGCGCAAGCTCGAGACGAGCGGGCACACCTACGAGGAAGACGGCGCACTCTGGCTTCGCACCGAGGAATTCGGCGACGACAAGAATCGCGTCATGCGGAAGCGCGACGGCACGTATACCTACTTTCTTCCCGACATCGCGTACCACGTGAGCAAGTTCGGCCGCGGTTTTCCGCGCGCCATCAATGTGCAAGGCACCGATCATCACGGGACCATTGGCCGCGTGCGCGCGGGAGTGCAGGCGCTCGACGTCGGAATTCCGGCAGGCTATCCCGATTACATCCTGCACAATCTGGTGAAGCTCGTGCGCAATGGAGAAGAAGTGAAGTTCTCCAAGCGCTCCGGCTCCATCGTGACGCTCGAGGAGCTCCTCGTCGACGTCGGCCGCGATGCCGTGCGCTACTTCTTTGCGATGCGGAAGGCAGAATCGGAGCTCGTCTTCGACATCGACCTCGCGCGCGCGCAGTCCGAAGAAAATCCGGTGTACTATATCCAGATGGCGCACGCGCGCCTGAGCGGGATCTTTCGCGTCGGCGACATCGATCCGCTGTCGATCGCCACCGGCGACGTCGACTTCGATGCGCTCGTCGAGCGAGAGGAGCGCGAGCTGATCAAGGCGCTGCTCGACTTCCCGTCGATGCTTTCGGGTGCCGCCGAGGCGCTCGAGCCGCACCGCGTGGCGAGCTATCTTCTCGAGACCGCGCAGCTGGTGCACACCTGGTATCACAAGCATCATGTGCTCGGCGAGCCGCACGCGATCATGAACGCACGGCTCTTTCTCGCGCAGGCCAGTCGCATCGTCCTTCGCAACGGACTCGCGGTGCTCGGCATCGCGGCGCCGGATCGGATGTGAACGCAGCTCCACACGCACGCGACTCTCGACTCTTACCCACCGCCACATGACCGTGCTCGTCGTCGGATCCGTCGCCCTCGATTCCGTCGAGACTCCGTTCGGCAAGGCAGAGAACGTGATCGGCGGCTCGGCGACATTCTTCGCCGCCTCGGCGAGCCTGCTCACGACCGTACAGGTGGTCGGCATCGTCGGCAGCGACTATCCCGTCGAGAAGCTCGAGCGTCTGCGCGCGCGCGGCGTCGACCTCGCGGGGCTCGAGCACGCGGAGGGCGAATCCTTCCGCTGGCGCGGCCGCT
>JBDTXL010000162.1:0-3302 GCA_040006195.1 Gemmatimonadota bacterium
GCTTGCGGCTCTGCACGTAGTAGTCGTGCTCGTAGCGCAGGCAGCACATGAGCCGTCCGCACGCGCCGGAGATCTGCGACGGATTGAGCGAGAGATGCTGATCTTTCGCCACCTGGAGATTCACCGGGCGCAGCTCGGGGAGCCACGAGGCCGAGCAATACTCGCGTCCGCAGCGCCCGATGCCGCCGAGGCGCTTCGCCTCGTCGCGCACGCCGATCTGCTTGAGCTCGATGCGCGTACGGAATGCCGCCGCGAGGTCGCGCACGAGCGCGCGAAAGTCGACGCGCTTCTCCGCCGTGAAATACAGCGTGAGCTTCTTGCGATCCCACTGCCACTCCGCATCGGACACCTTCATCACGAGCGCGTGCGCCTTCACGCGCTCCGATGCCTTGCGGCGCGCGGATTCATCTTCGTCGGGGAGCTCGCCGGCGCGGCGCTCATCCTCGGGCGTCGCCGCGCGCAGGACTTTTCGCTCGGGCGCCGTGGTGCCGCAGCCGTGCGCGCATCCGCCGCAGCGCACGGCCGCGCGCTCGCCGATCGCGTGCACACGGCCGAAGTCCTCGCCGCGATCCACCTCGACGATGACCGGCGACTCGACGCGCGGAGGATCCTCGCCATCCCAGAGGAAAAACTCCTTGCGCTTCCCCTTGAACGCGACCTCGACCAGATGCGGAGCCACGGTCACTCCGTGAACTCGCCCATCGCGAGAAACTTCTCCCGGCGTCGGCGCACGAGCTTCTCGGGGCGGAAACGGCGGAGCTCTTCGATGTTGCGCACGAGCGCCTCCTGCAGCGCGCGCGCGGACGCCTCGTGATTCACGTGCGCACCGCCCACCGGCTCCGGCACGATCTCATCGATCACGCCGAGCTCCATCAATTCGGGCGCCGTGATGCGCAGCGCCTTCGCGGCGCGCTCCTTCATCTCGGTGCTCTTGCCATCCTTCCAGAGAATCGCCGCGCATCCCTCGACGGTAATCACCGAGTACACCGCGTTCTCGAGCATCAACACACGATCGGCGACGCCGAGCGCGAGCGCTCCACCAGAACCGCCCTCGCCGATCACGGTCGCGACGACGGGAACTTCGAGCCGGCTCATCTCGAACAGATTGCGCGCGATCGCCTCGGACTGTCCGCGCTCCTCGGCGCCGAGCCCCGCCCACGCGCCCGGGGTATCGATGAGCGTAATGATCGGGATCTTGTACTTCTCCGCGAGCTTCATCAGGCGAAGCGCCTTGCGATACCCCTCCGGATGCGGCATCCCGAAGTTGCGTCTGAGATTTTCCTTGGTGTCTCGGCCGCGCTGGTGCCCGATGACCATCACGGTATCGCCGTCGAGTCGCGCCCACCCGCCCACGATCGCGGCGTCATCGCGATAGAGGCGATCGCCGTGCAGTTCGATGAAGTCGGTGAAGGCGAGCTGGAGATAGTCGAGCGTGAAAGGACGACGCGCATTCCGGGCGACCTGTACTCGCTGCAGCGGAGTGAGGGTCGTGTACACCGTGCGACGGAGCTCGTCGAGCTTGCGCTCCAGCGGCACGATCTCCTCTTCCATGCTCAGCTGGCGCTTCTCGGCCGTGCGCCGAAGCTCATCGATCTGCTTCTCGAGCTCAACGATCGGTTTTTCGAACTCCATAATCGACGTGCTCATGCATCAGCTCCCGCGGACGAGTCGAACGCGCTCGGTGCCGAGCAGGGCGCGTAAATCCGTTAGTGCGGCATTGGTGACGGCGATCCTGAGCGACTTCGATCGGAGTCTCGCGCTGCCGCCCTTCCCATCGTTCCATCGAAGCTCGATCGGCGCGGAACCGGCATGCGCGTCGACCATCTCGCGAACATCGTGCATCACGTCGGCCGTGACGGGCGCGCCGGCCGCCAGCTCGATCGACACGGCGACATTTCCCGTCGCGCGAAGCTCGGTGAACGGAGTGACTGATTCGACGATGAACGTCGGATTGTCCACCTCCTGATCGCGCTTGGAGTAGCCACCCTTGAACAGTACGGGAATATCCGCCTTGATGCGATCTCCCAGAAGCGCCCAGGCCTCGGGGAAGACCAGCACCTCGGAAGATCCCGAAAAATCCTCGACTGTCAACCGCGCGAACTCCGAGCCGCTCCGCTTGCTCACCTGCTTCTTGATCGCCGTCACGACCACGCCCAGGAACATCGGCGTCTCGACCCACTTCCCGAGCGCCGACACCGAGTGCGTCGCAAAGATCTCTACCTCGGTGCGGAACGGTTCGAGGGGATGGCCGGAGATGTAGAAGCCGAGGATCTCCTTCTCCTTGGCGAGCCGCTCGCTGTCGCTCCACGCCGAGATGTTGGGCAGGGTGCGCGAGAGCTGGGGGCGCGGCGCTTCGTCGCCGGACGCGAGGCCGAAGAGCGAGCCCTGTCCGCTCGCGGCCTCGTCCTGCTTGAGCCCCGCCTCCTGCAGCGCGGAGTCGAGGGCCGAGAGGAATTGCGCACGATGGCCGCCGAGCGAGTCGAGCGCACCGGACGAGATCAGCGCTTCGAAGACTCGCTTGTTGCACATGCGGAGATCCACACGCTCGCAAAGATCGAAGAGCGACGTGAATGGCGTCTCAGCGCGCGCCGCCAGAATCGATTCGATGGCAGCTCGGCCGACGTTCCGGATCGCGCCGAGCCCGAAGCGCACTCGCTTGTCACCAACGACGGTGAACTTGTATCCCGACTCGTTCACATCCGGCGGCAGCACCTCGATCGAGAGCTCGCGCGCCTCGTTGATGTACTTCACCACCGAATCCGCGTCGCCGATCTGCGACGACAGAAGCGCCGCCATGAACTCGGCCGGCCAGTGCGTTTTGAGCCACGCGGTATGGTACGAGATGATCGAGTACGCGACCGAGTGCGACTTGTTGAAGCCGTAGCGGCCGAAGGTCTTGATCTGCCCCGCGATCTCGTCGATCACAGCTGGGGCGTGGCCGAGCGCGATCGCCTTGCTCGAGAACTTCGTGAGCTCGGACTCGATCAGCGCCGCATCCTTTTTTCCGACAGCCTTGCGCAGCACGTCCGCTTCGGCGAGCGAGATGCCGGCGAGGATCTGCGCGATCCGCATCACCTGCTCCTGATACGTGATCACGCCGTACGTCGGCGCGAGCACCTCGGCGAGCTCCGGGAGCGGATAGGTGACTGCTTCTTCGCCGCGCTTGCGAGCGATGTACACGCGATGCATGCCGGCGTCGAGCGGGCCCGGGCGCATCAACGCGTTGGATGCGACGAGATCGTCGAATCGATCGCAGCGCATGCTCTTGAGCATGTCCGTGGCGAGCGCGGATTCGAACTGAA
>JBDTXL010000163.1:0-2832 GCA_040006195.1 Gemmatimonadota bacterium
CGCATCGTCGTCGACGTCACGCCCAATCGCCCCGATCTGCTGTCGCACCTCGGTATCGCGCGCGAGATCGCGGCGGCAACGGGCGGCGCGGCCGCGCTCCCCGCACTGGATGGTGCGAACGCCGCGGTTCCCGTTGCCGCGCGTACGGATCGCGAAGGAACCGCGGGAAAGGTGCGCGTCACACTCGAGGATCCCGAGGGATGCCCGCGCATTGCCGGCATTTTCATCGGCGGCGTAAAGGTCGGGCCGAGCCCCGCGTGGCTCGTCGAGCGGCTCGCCGCGGTCGGGAGCCGCTCGATCAACAACGTGGTCGACGCGACGAACTACATGTTGCACGAAGTCGGGCAGCCGATGCACGCCTACGACGCGTCGCTCCTCGCCGGCCCCGCGATCGTCGCACGGCGCGCGCGCGTGGGCGAGACGCTCCGGACGCTCGATGGGGTCGACCGCAAGCTCGATCCCTCAATGACCGTGATCGCGGACGCTGAGCGCGCGCAGGGAGTCGCGGGCGTGATGGGCGGCAGCACGAGCGAAGTGAGCGACGCTACCACCGAAATTTTCCTCGAAGTCGCGTACTTCGATCCCGCGAGCATCCGGCGCACGCGCCGCGCGCTCAATCTTTCCACGGACGCGAGCTACCGCTTCGAGCGTGGCATCGATATCGACGGCGTTCCACGAGCGCTCGAGCGCGCGGCGCAGCTGCTGATGGCCGTCGCCGGCGGGAGCATCGAGGGCGCGCCAGTCGATCTCTACCCGCAGCCGCGGCACGTCCTCACGATCACCATCGACAGCGCCCGAGTCGCACGGCTTCTCGGTGAGCCTGTCGCCGAGCCCGAGATCGCGACGCTGCTCACTCCGGTGGGCTTCATCGTGGGTGCATTCGCGAATGCGAGAGCCTCGGTCACCGTCCCCGCGTGGCGCCCCGATGTCACGCAGTCCGTCGATCTCGTCGAGGAGATCGCACGCCTGCGCGGCTACGATTCGTTCTCGAACGAGCTGCGCCCCTTTCGTCGCGGCACTGTCCCCGATTCGCCGCTCGCCCTCCTCACGCGACGCGTGCGCGAGACATGCGTCGCTGCGGGGCTGCTCGAGGCGCTCTCGATGCCGTTCGTGCGCGGCGGCGACGACTCGCACGTCAAGCTCGCGAACCCAATGGCGGAAGACGAAGGTTATCTCCGCTGCGATCTCCTCGAGACGCTCGGCAAGCGCGCGGAGCACAACCTCGCGCAGCGCCATCGCGACGTGCGCCTCTTCGAGATCGGCAGCGTCTTCGCGCCGTCGGCCGAAGGGCTCCCGCGCGAGGAGATGCGGATCGCGGCGATCGTGATGGGACATCGACACCCGCCGCATTGGACCGACGCGGATGCGCCGGACTTCGACGAGTGGGATGCGAAGGGGCTCGCGGAGGTGATCGCCACTTCGGTTGGAGGCGCATCGCAAATCGAGTTGCGCGACGCACCCGCCAGCGCGCTCTGGGACATCGCGATCTGCGGCGAGACGCGTGGCGTCGTGCGTCGGCTCGCGCTGGATGCGCCGGTGTGGGCGCCCGCGGCATTCGGCGTCGAGCTCACGCTCGTCCACGTGTCGTCGA
This sequence comes from Gemmatimonadota bacterium, assembly GCA_040006195.1. GTDB lineage: Bacteria > Gemmatimonadota > Gemmatimonadetes > Gemmatimonadales > Gemmatimonadaceae > FEN-1250. The sequence continues at coordinate 1,592 of JBDTXL010000163.1, forward strand.
CGCCCGTCGCGCCTCCGGGTCAGTCGAAGCTCGAACATGCGGAGCTCGGCGCGCCGACTGCTCCGTTCAAGTTCCGCCCGTTTCCGTCGACGCCATCCACCTTCGTCGACGTCGCGCTGCTCGTGCCGAACGATCTCGCGCTGTCGCGCGTCGAGAGCGTCATCCGGGAAGTGAGCGGAGAGCTGCTGGAATCGCTGACATTGCTCAGCGAATATCGCGGCGCCGGCATCGCCGACGGCCTCCGAAGCGCCGCCTGGCGATTGACCTTCCGTCACCCCGAACGCACTCTACGTGACAAGGAAGTGGTCGGTCGCCGCGACAAGGTTCTGAAAACCCTGGAGGGAGAGCTCGGTGTCAGACAGCGAACGACCTGACCTGGTCGCGTTCCAGGAACTCGAACACCTGATCCAGGCGCTCGCAGATGAGATGGCTGGCTGGCGCCGCCGCGCGCAGGAGGCGGAGGCGAATCTCAAGACCGCGCCAGCCGCAACTGGCGGAAAGGCCGGCGTCGCGGCGCTCGAGAAGGAAAATCGCGAGCTTCGCGAGCGGCTCGAGGCGGCTCGTATCCGCACCAAACAACTCCTCGAGAAGCTCCGCTTCCTTCGGCAGCAGCAGGAAACGGAGGCGCACCGATGAGCCGCAAATCTTCGGTCAAGGTGACGATCGTCGGCGAGGAGTACACGATCCGGAGCGATGAGCCCGCCGAGCACACGCGGGCGGTCGCCAAGCACGTCGACGAGGTGATCCGCGGTGTCATGAACGCCGGCGCGACGGTCGACTCGCACAAGGCTGCAATCCTCGCGGCGCTCCAAATTACCGACGAGCTCTTCAAATCCCGTGACGGCCGCGAGGAGCTGGGCCACCGCATGCACGCCATCTCGAGCGAGATCCGGCGCCTGCTGCCGCCTGGGAAACGCGGCGGCTAACGACGGCGGTCGTTCGTATTTGTCCGTTCCAGCCGGGCCCCCGCCACTGGGTCTGGCCTTTTTCGCGCCATTCACCTAATTTCTTGGGAGCTTCTCCGCAACGCGTAGAGTCAAGCTATCGTTGCGGTTAGCTTCGTTTGCCTCACGCTGTTTGACCGCCTTGTTGCACCCGTACTGATGGTTGATCGGCTGGGCAGTGGCCTTCGCGCTGACTTTGCGCGCGTGGCGGTGTTTTCCCGGAGTTCGCGACGTCACCGTCGTGTGGAGCCATAGATACATATGAACCAAATCATCATCTACGCCGCGCTGGCTTTA
>JBDTXL010000164.1:0-3318 GCA_040006195.1 Gemmatimonadota bacterium
ACTTCATCGACGTGTCGGTGGGCTGCTGCGCCGCGAGCGGCATCACCAGCATCACTGCGGCAATGGCCGGCAGCGCGCGCATCACTCTCGAAAAGGTCAGAACGGTGTTGTCCCGCGGCTCGTCCACGTTCTTGGAACGAGCTGCCCGTTGCGCACCGTGAACTGAACGTAGGTCACTGTTTCCGTGAGTGTTGCGACATTGATCGATTGCGAGACCGGCTGGCCGCCGAGCGAGAGCGTCAGCACCACCGCATGCGCACTCGGCAGCACTTCCGAGCGAAAGAGCGGATCCACCGCACCAGTCGCGAGAGCGGCGGCGAGTGTCGCGGTGTAGGTGCGCGTAGCCGCGACAGCGTTGTCGATCAGGAGAGAGGCATCCGAGAGCGAACCGGGAGCAGCCGAATCTGCGCGCAGCGTCACGACGAGCACCGATCCGGCGCGGCGCCGAACCGCATCGCCCAGCGCGCGCATGCGATCGCGTTGGGCAACCATGTTGTCCTGCGCGTTCGCTAGCACGCCGTCCAGTTGAAGCAACGCCGTCTCTTCCCTGCTCACGAGCAGCGTCTGCGTACGCTTCTGCATCGTTTGAGCGAGAACGCTCTCGATGCGCGCCTCGAGCTGAACTCGCTGGCTTCGCAGGTCTCCCAGCTTGTCCTGCGCGCTCTGCAAATCCTTCACGAGCGTGTCACGCTTGCTTTGATACGCCTGCTGCTGGGACGCGCTGTCGGCCTTGATCGAGTCAGTCGCCTGCGCACTCACGATCGTCGGTAAGGAGCTCCCAACCGTCATGGCCAGCACGAAATCGCGTAATCGCTTTGCACGCATCAGAATGGTCTCGGTCGTGGGCTAGTGCGGCGTCGTGCTAGGTGGGGCGTCCTGTTCAAGCTTCTTCAGTCTCTCCTCCAGTTTCTGAAGCGCCTCACGCTCCGAACGAAGCTCCTGCTCTGCCTGCGAGCGTCGCTGCTCGAGGTCGAGCAGGTTCTGCGCCTGATACCGATTGATCTCCTGCTCGAGCGAGGCGATGCGCTGCTGCCGCGCACTGATCTCAGTGGTGAGTAGCAGGCGCTGGCGCTCGAGCTCCGCCACACGTCGCTCGAGCGTGTGACCGCGCAGGAGTGCGAGCACGTTGTTCTGCCATCCGAGCGTGAATGAAAATTTGCTGTAGCCGTAGAGCTTCGACGCGGCCGAGAGCGTGTCCGCGCGCGATGACCCCAGCTCGGTCCAATACGCGCCAGCACGAAGACCGTGCCACTCGTACGCCGCACCGAGGTTGTAGTCCCACGAATTGTTCTCCGCCATGATCGACACGGTGCTGTTCTTCGAAGGGAAGAAGTCCACCTTCACGCCGCCAAATGCACCGTTCCACGAGTTGGAGGAGTACGCGCTGCCGAGGCCGCCGTCATCCTTGAACAGTTTGTTCCCGTAACCGACAGTAAAGCTCAGCATCGTTTTTCCCCACCCCGAATTCAGCTCGGAGAGCGGAAAGGATTTTGTCGCAACGCCGTAGATCGTATTCGCGGTGTTGAAGTTCTGATGCAGCGCGTCAGCCAGATGCTGCTTGCCCGGATTTGCCTCTGTGCCAGGGAAGAGATTGTAGCCCTGTGTGAAGCGATCGATATGCTTGTAGGATCCGATGTTCCGCATGCCGACCGCTATGCTCGGCACCCAGCGCACGAGTCCTTCTTTCGGGCGGAAAGCTTCCTGGTCGAGAAGAAGTCCCTGCGCAAACAATCCCCACTCAGGATTGTCGGAATAGATCGAGACTCCCGCCTCGAGCCGTCTGAAGAAGGAGAACGACAGAGAGCCGTTGGTATTGGTTCCATCGAGCGCAGAGAATCCGGGCGACGCCTTCGCGCCGTGGAATGTCTTTCCCGAGAAATTCAGTGCGAAGTCGCCCGTCACCGGCGATACCCACGCGACCGGGATGTCGATCAGACCGGCACCCCAGTACAGCGTCTGAGGATAGATGTCCTGCGCCTTCGCGGTTGCGGGAAGCGCGGCGACCGCCGGTGCGGTAAACAGCAGCGCCATGCGGACGGATCGGGGAACGGAGAAAATCATCGTTGACCTGGGTCTCGAATTAGCGCGGGGGCGTGGTCGTGCTTGGCGGAGGCGTGGTCGTCGGTGGTGGTGACCCGCCCTGCAGCTGATTCAAACGATCTTCGGCGCGCTTGAGCGCGTCCTGCTCTTCCTTGATTTGCGCATCCAGCAACTCACGGCGCTTCGCGACATCGGCGAGCTCCCCTCCCTGCGCCTTCTTCAGGGATGCCTGGAGCTCGTCGATCTTCCGCTGACGCAGCTTGATCTGGGCGCGCAGCTGGCCCTGCTCCTGCTCGAGCTCACCGATGCGCGCGCGGAGGATCGTGCCGTGCGCGATGTCGTGGAGATTGCCACTGTAGCCGAGCGAGACGTTGAACTTCGTGTAGTTGTAGATAGTGTAGAGGTAGCCCTTACTCGGATTCTTGCTGCCCTCTTCGAGCTCGGTTCCGTACACACCAAGGGACAACCCGCGCCAGTTGCCGACGACGCCGGCGTTCCAGTCCCAGCCATTGTTCTCGCCGAGGATGGTGACACTGCTGTTCGGCGACGTGCGGAGTGCATAGCGAGCGCCAAGGAAGAGCCCTTTGACGATCGTGCCCTTATCGTTGTAGTTCTTGCCGAGATTCCCGTCGTCGTGGAAGATCCCACTGCCGTAGCCGAGGCTGAAGCTCGCGGCGCCGTTCGTACCCGCGGTAAAGTCCTTCGTGGCGACGGCGTAGACGGTAGGCGTGGAGTGGAAGTGCTTCGCGAATCCTGGAACCGTGTCGGTTATCCCGCCGGTGGGCGAGACGTAGATATCATTACCGATGAGGAAGCGCTCTTCGTGCGTATCAGGACCGAGGTTGCGGAAACCGACTGCAATGGACGGCCAAATTTTTTCGGGCTGCTGCTTCACCGCCAGCACTTCACCGAAAAATCCGTAATTCGGATTCTGACTATAGACGGAGAGACCGACGGAGAAGCGCTGCTTCCAGTGCGTGTCGATCGAGAAGTTCGTGTTGAACTTGTCCTGGAAATTGATCGTGCAGACCGTCGCGCAGTAGTTGACGATTTTGCCTGACGCGGTCGCCCAGAGATCGCCGGAGGTGGGCGAGATCCACGCAACCGGGATGTCGATCAGCCCCGTGCCATACGAAAGAGTCGACGGGTAGAGAATTGCGTCGGCCACGGGAGGAGCGACTGTCGGCGCCGAGTCCTGCGCCGCGAGGGCGGGGGCGCTCGCGTGCGCGCCGATCAGCGCGCTGGATACGAGTGCGATCTTCCACCGCGTCGTGCGCA
>JBDTXL010000165.1:0-2723 GCA_040006195.1 Gemmatimonadota bacterium
AGTGGTACGGCAACTTCGAGGATGCGGTCGGCACCACGCACTACACGTTCGCGCACCTCGATCAGCGCACGCTCAGCGCGACGCTTCGACTGGACGTCACCGCTACGCCGAACCTGACCTTTCAGCTGTATGCCTCGCCATTCGTAACGAAGGGCACTTTCTCGAACATTCGCGAGCTCGACGATCCGCGCGCCGACAACTACGACGATCGGTACAAGGCGTATACGGATGCGATGACGCTCGCCAATCAGCCGAGCGGCTTCAACGTGAAGCAGTTCCGATCGAACGCCGTGGTGCGCTGGGAATATCGCCCGGGCTCGGCGCTCTTCCTGGTGTGGACGCAGCAGCGGCAGGGCGACGAGGCGCTCGCGGGAGAACAGTCGTTCGGCGGTGATTACCGTGGTCTCTTCAATCTGCACCCCAACAACACTTTTCTCGTGAAGATGTCGTACTGGTTCAATCGGTAGTCACCCCGGCCTCAACTGCCGTTCGTGGTGCGCCGCGCCTGCGCTTCGATCGCATTCCAGCGCGCCATCACGGCACGGAACTCCTCCCGCGCACGACGACACGCCGAGATCTGGTTCGCACTGGGCGCGATGTCTGCGCCCTGCATCGACATCGCGGCAGCCATGAGGTCGTTACCGACGCTCTCGAGTGTGGCGGGACGCGAAGGATCGACGGCACCGCGACGCCGCGGAGCTTCGTCGGCATCTTCTCTTTTCGGCGGTGCGATCGCTTCGAGTTTCTCCGCGATGCCGGCCGAGCTAGCGCCGTTCGCGAGGCGCGCCTGGAGCGCGCGTGCCCGCGCATGCACCGCGCGCACGATCACCGCGTCGTCGTACATCTCCTTCGACAGCGCAGCAAGTTGCGCCAGGCCGACGGCCGGAGTCGTCACACGCGGATCGAGGCGCAGCGTGAGCGGCTGCTCGACGCGCGTGCCCATTCCAGTGAGGCGGACCGTGTACTTCCCCGGCGGCGCCCACGGCGCATCCATCGCGGGGAAGGTGCGATGCGGGACCGCACCGTTTCCGCTCTCATCCTCGGCGACATCCTCGCGCTCGTCGACGATCGGATCGTACCGCAGATCCCATGTCATGCGGTGCATGCCTGGTGCAGTGGACAGCGCAACCGTCGGCGCGGCCCAGTAGAACGGGAGGTTGCAGTCCGGTGCCTTCTGGTCCTTCTGACACACGCGATCGTAGGCCTCGGGATCGCGCGCCGGATCGGGGTCGAGCACGCGATCCGCGCTGGTGTAGCGACGAACGACCTTGCCTGCGGCATCGACGATCTCGATCGCGATCGTGTCGTGGGCCGCGCCTGCGAGGTAGAAGTCGATGATCGCGCCAGCCGTCGGATTTTCGCCGGCGGGAAGCTCCGGCGGCCACGGAGTCGGATCGTTCGTCGCGCCACGGACGCGCACCGCAGTCGCGGGCTTCAACAGGTAGAGATCGCGCGCGGTGCTCACGGCTGCCATCTGCCGCAGCGGCGTGATGTCGTCGAGAATCCAGAACCCCCGCCCATGGGTGGCGGCAATGAGATCAGAGCACATGCACGCGCTGTCGTCCTTCACCTCGAGATCGCGTACAGAGATCGCGGGCATGTCGCGCTTGAGCGACTGCCAGTGATCACCGTCGTCGAACGACACCCACACCTGCGCATCGGTAGCCGCATAGAGCAGCCCCTTGCGCCGGGGGTCCTCGCGGATGGAGTTCGCGACTGCTCCCGGCGCGATGCCGCCGTCGATTTCGGTCCAGCTCTTTCCGCCGTCGTGCGTGCGCAGGAAGTGCGGATTTATGTCGTCGAGACGCAGCGTGTTCGCCGCGGCGTATGCGGTGCGGTCGTCGAAGTGCCCCGCCTCGATGTTGAAGATGCGCGTCCACGGTTTGATCTCCGCGGGCGTGACGTTGCTCCACGTCGCGCCGCCGTTCGCCGTGACCTGTATCGTGCCGTCATCGGCGCCGGCCCAGATCACGCCGATATTGCGGGGCGAAGGCGAGAGCGCGGTGATCGCGCCCTTCGGAGCCGGCGTGACCGTGCTCGCGTACTTCCCGGCATTTGCGGGGACGGCCCAACTCTGCCGCGTCAGATCGGGGCTGATGCGCGTCCAGCTGTGCGCGTGGTCCACTGATTTCCACACGACGTTGGATGTGTAGAAGAGCACGTTCGGATCGAGCGGCGACCAGTTGATAGGCATGGTGCGGACATTGCGATTGTACTTCGTACCGCGCTCGGTCGCGTCGGGGCCGACGTGCGTAATCTGTCCGGTCTTTCGATTGAACAAGGAAACGTTGCTGCGCATGCTGCCGTACACCTTGTCCGGATCCCTCGGATCGGGCGCGGCGATGCCGTATTCCTGGATGTCGACCGGATGCCAGTCGTGGAATGTGATCTCGCCATCCATCGACCTGCTGTCGACGCACGCCGAGCCAGAGTCCTGTTGCCCTCCGCACACACGATACACGAACGATGCGTCCGTCGACACGTGATACATCGCGGCCGTCGACTGCGTGTACCAGTTGCTCCACGACGCGCCGCGGTTGGATGAGACGACCGCGCCCTGATCCGACACGAGGAGCAGGATGTTCGGGTTGTTCGGATTGATCCAGACTTTCTGATAGTCGTCACCGCCCGGTGCGCCGCGGATGGCGGACCAGGTCACGCCGCCGTCCTCCGATCGCCAGAACACGATCGACGCGCTGTAGACGACGTTCTCATCCTTCGGA
>JBDTXL010000166.1:0-5299 GCA_040006195.1 Gemmatimonadota bacterium
CTCGTTCACTATCGGTCACACGGGAGTCTTTAGCCTTGGAGGGTGGTCCCCCCAGCTTCACGCCCGGTTTCTCGTGTCGGGCGTTACTCAGGAACTCCACTACGTAGCATGCTAATTGTCGCCTACCGGGCTCTCACCGTCTCTGGCGCCCCTTCCCAGGGGACTTCGGCTAACCTGATGGTACGCGTCTGTGGGTCCTACAACCCCTCGGGTGCGAACACCCTCGGTTTGGGCTCGGGCCCCTTTCGCTCGCCGCTACTCAGGGCATCTCGGTTGATTTCTCTTCCTCTGGGTACTGAGATGTTTCAGTTCCCCAGGTTCGCTCTCGCCTGTAAAGACAAGTGACAGTCATCGCTGACTGCCGGGTTTCCCCATTCGGCCATCCAGGGATCAGTGCGTGTGTGCCGCTCCCCCTGGCTTATCGCAGCTTACCGCGGCCTTCCTCGCCTCCGTGTGCCCAGGCATCCTCCACATGCCTTCGCTCGCTTGACTACAGACGTTCGTAGCAAGCAGAGCCCTACTACTTAACACTTGCAATCACTTCGATCTCGTCACACACGACGCAGAAGTCATCCGCGCCGCGCACTCCGAGCTCGATGAGAATTCATATCCCACGATCTACTCATCCATGATCATTTTTCAAATAGCGCCGCGACACTCGAAGCGTTCGCGGGATAGCCACACAGTTTACTCTATCCGGGTTCGACTGTCAACGCCTGTAACCATCATGTAAACCTTGGCACCTGCGAGACATGCCCCCGGAGGGACGGGAACAATAATCTCCACTTTCCCGCACTTCAAGGGACGTCGGTGACTGCCTTCGCAATCGCGATCGACCGCCGCCGACTCGCCGATCTCACCCTTCACTCACTATGAAGAAGCGAGTCCGCAGACGCAGATTTTCGCCGCCGTTAACTTTCTCGAATGACCGTCGCCGCTTCCGCTCCAACCCTCCCCACCCTGCCCACCCTGCCCACCCTGCCCACCCTCCGCGCCGCCGTCTCAGCTCGCGGCGCCGACAGATGGGCAGCCGGTCATCCATGGATCTATCGCAGCGATCTCATCGATCCACCCGCCGCCCCCGCCGGCGCCATCGTCGTCACTGATCGCGGCCGCCGACCCATCGGCGTCGCCCTCTACAGCCCCGCGTCCGAGATCGCGCTCCGCCTCCTTGACCGCAATCCCAACGCATCGCTCGATCCCGCGTGGTGGCGTGATCGAATAGGTCAGGCACTCGCGAGGCGCGCACCACTCGAGGGCCACACGAACGCGTATCGCATCGTGCACGGCGAAGCCGACGCGCTCCCCTCGCTCATCGTCGACCGCTATGACACGTGGCTCGTCGTGCAGCTCCTGAGTGCCGGGCTCGAAGCGTTCCGCGCACATATCGTCGACGCCCTTGGCGCGCTAGCGTCGCCGAGCGGCATCCTCGCGCGCAATGACACAGCCGTCCGCACGAAGGAAGGACTCCCCCGCGCGACCGAGCTCCTCGCGGGCGACGTGCCGCGCGAGATCGAGGTGAACGAGCACGGTGTGCGCTATCTCGCCGCACCCTGGGACGGACAGAAGACCGGCGCATTTCTCGACCAACGCGAGAATCGCGTGCTCGCGGCCAGCATTGCCCGCGGCCGAGCCCTCGACTGCTTTGCGTATCACGGTTCCTTCGCGCTGCACCTCGCGCGCAACGCGACGCAGGTCCTCGCGCTCGACTCCTCAGGCCCCGCGCTCGCGCGCGCGAGAGAGAACGCCGCGCGCAACGGATTCACCAACGTCGAGACGGTGCAGACCGACGCCTTCGAATATCTGCGCGCACAGGAAGCCGCGGCCACGCGCTTCGATACGATCGTCCTCGACCCGCCGGCCTTCGCGAAGACGCGGCACTCCGTGGACGCGGCGCTCCGCGGATACAAGGAGATCAATCTCCGCGCGATGCGCCTGCTCGCGCCGGGCGGGATGCTCTTCACCGCGAGCTGCAGCTTCCACGTCTCCGCATCGCTCTTCCGCGACATGCTGCGTGACGCCGCTGCCGACAGCGGCCGTCGCATCGCGCTTCGCGAATGGCGCGGCCAGCCGCTCGATCACCCGGAGGTGCTCACGATTCCGGAGAGCGGATACATCAAGGGCGCACTGTTGCAAGCGCTCGACTGACGTCTCACGATTGGAGGCGCTCGACTGACGTCTCACGAATCCTGTCGCACAATCAGCTCTTCTGATCCACAGGACAATAGAACGTCGAGCGACCCGCCTGCACGATGCGCTTGATCGTCGCGCCGCACCGCGGACACTTCTCGCCCTCGCGGTCGTAGACGTTCCACCGCGATCCGTCATGCTTCGCCCAGTACCGGCCCGCAGGCGCGTCCGAGAGCACCGCTCGTACCGCCTGGATGAGCCGCTCGCGACGATGCGCACTCAACGACGCGGCCTTCGCCTTCGGGCTGATCTTCGCCAGCCACAGCGCCTCAGCCGCGTAAATATTTCCGATGCCCGCTACCATCTTCTGGTCGAGCAGCGCAGGCTTGATCGCCCCGCTCCGTCGCGCGAGCGAGACGCCGAGCGTGTCGGCGTTGAAGGCGGGATCAGTCGGCTCCGGACCGAGCTCGGGGTCGCCTTCCCCCTTGTCGAAGAGCTCGACCGTCGAGAGCGCGCGCATGTCCGTGAGCGCGACACGCGTCCCGTCGTCCAGCTCGAGCGACGCGCGCGTGAAGCGCGGTTCCTCGTCGGCCACAGTGCCGATGTCCCAATCGCCGTTCATGCGAAAATGAATCGCCAGCGTGCGCCCATCATCGAGATGCACGAGCTGGTGCTTCCCGCGACGCTCCACACTCACTATGCGTCGCCCTTTCAGCCGGCGGAGCCGCGCAGGCGTGATTCGCCGCGCGAGCGACGGATGCAGCAGCCGTAGCCGCGCGATCGTCCTGCCTTCGGCGGCCTTCGCGAGCTGCTTGCGCGCCGCTTCTACCTCGGGGAGCTCAGGCATGTCGCAAAGCTATCGCGCGCTCAGCGAGCACGACACCCGCGCGGCATTGCCGGCGCCGTGCCGGAAGAGGCATTCTTCTGCCGTGAGCACACACCGCGAGCCGGCCGTCCGCAACACGCTCATCCTGATCCTGGTGCTGAACGCGCTCGTGGCCGCCGTCAAGATCGTCGTCGGCATCCGCACGAATGCGCTCTCCGTGCTCGGCGCCGCACTCGAGTCGGCGCTGGACGTACTTAACAACATCGTTGGAATCGCTCTCGTACGCGTCGCGTCCCAGGAGCCCGACGACGATCATCCGTACGGCCACCAGAAGTTCGAAACGCTCGGCGCGCTCGCCATCGTGGGCTTCCTGTCGATCTCGTGCTTCGAGCTGTTGCGCGAGGGCGTACGGCATCTCGTCGTGAGCGAACATCCGGTCTTCCCGTCGCTCACCGAGCTGTCGCTCATCGCGGCGACGATGTTCGTGAACGTCGCCGTGGTCTGGTACGAGCGTCGGCGCGCGCGGCAGCTCAACAGCGACTTCCTGCTGGCCGACGCCGCGCACACGCGCAGCGACATCTACGTCACCGCTGCGGCTTTCGCCTCGCTCGCGCTCGCGCGCCGGGGTTACGGGGCGGTTGATGCGATGCTGGCAATCGGCGTGGCGCTGCTGATAGCCTGGAACGGGTATCAGATCGTCAAGCACACCGTCCCCGTGCTCGTGGACGAGCGAGGCGTCGACGCCGGCGTACTGCGCCGCGTGGTGGGTGCAATCCCCAACGTCATCGACGTGCGCACCGTGCGCTCGCGGTCGATCGCGAGCGATGTGCTGTTCGCCGAGGTGACGATCGGTGTCGACGGCGCGACGACGGTCGAGCAGGCCCACCACATCGCAGACATCGTCGAGGACAAAATCTCGAAAGAGCTCGGCGTCGCCGAGGTGCTGGTGCACGTCGAGCCGGCATGATCGCGATGCGGAAGTCGACGATGGGGTTGCAACGCATCGATCGTCATCTAGCTTACTCCTGACTCCAGCCGCATACCCATGGCTCATCGACCACGCTCACTACAGCACGAGTACGAGCTGTTCGTCGAGCGCGAAATCGAGAACTACAAGGAATCGGTTCCCCGCCGCGTCATCCTCAGCATTGGGGATGAGGCCGTGCAGTCGCTCGCGGCGCAGCAGCAGCTCGCACTCACGGAGCTGCTGTTGTGCGAAGAAGTGGACCGGATCATCCGGGCGCGCCTGCGACTCGCGACCTTCGCGACGTGGCGCAAGCGGCGGGTGAAGGCACTCGCGGAATTCAAGAAACCGGAACGATGGGGGATGCGCCCCGATTGCGCGATCGCGCGAACGGCGGCCGCGGCGCACGAGGGGCACGTGCTCGTGGCGGGCGCGCTCGAGGAGGGCCGTTCGCTCTACCTCGCAGCGAATGGCTGCGACGTGACGACGCTCGATCCCACCGAAGATGTGATCGAGCGAGTGATCGACGCGGCGGCGGGTGTCGGTCTCACCGGCCGCATCAGGGGGGTGGTGAGTGATCTCGCGGATTGGCAGCCGGATTTCCCAATCAGTGCCGTGGTGTGCGCGGCAGCCGCGCTCCGGGAGCTCACGCCCCAGCAGCGTCAGCGTGCACTGGCCATTCTCCAGGCGGCGACGAAGGATGGCGGCGTCCACGTTGTGGAGACGAGCGCGGATGGCGTGAGGCTGGTTCCGCTGGAGGAGCTCGAGGCTTCCTACTATGGATGGCAGATCACGGTGGAGGGGTCGTCGAGCAACGAGACATTCCTTGCTCGGAAGGCAGTCGCGTAGCGTTTTGACACGGATGACCGTCCGCTGGACGTGTCACTTCGAGTCTCGGGCCGATGCGTGCGAATCCGCACATTCGCCAACCAGTTTAAAATCAATCGGTTACACGATGGGTGGCGGCGAGGAACAGGAGGCATGGACGGTGCCTTAGTGGTGGGCGGCCCCCGACCGTTACGGGGGCTTTTTCTTCGCCTGCACCATCTGAGGACCGTGCCCATGCCGAACACCAGTCAGTCCGAATCGACCGAACCCATTGGGATCGTGATCTCGCGCGGCAATCGCGACGAGCCGACGCCCGCGGTGTTCGCGTACATCTGGGGTGCGGCGCCGGTGCTCGAGGCGGAGATCGAACCCGTGCGTGCCCCGCGCGCTGCCTGAGCGCGACTGAGGGTTCCGAAGGAACACAACGCGCCGGCAGAGCTTCTGCCGGCGCGTTGTGCATCCGCGTCATCGCATCTCGCGGTCGACGTTCACGGACGAAGAAAAGGCCGGCGAGAATCCGCCGGCCTTTCTTTCCTGCTATGCACAACGTC
>JBDTXL010000167.1:0-1727 GCA_040006195.1 Gemmatimonadota bacterium
GGACCGCGCAAGCATCGATCACGAGCTCGAGCGCCTCTGCGCCGGCCCCGCGCTCGCGGCGCTCCCCGCTCCGGTCGCAGAAGCCATTCGCTACAGCATCCTCGGTCAGGGAAAACGGCTGCGCCCGATCCTTGTGCTCGCTGCCTATCGCGCGTGCGGCGGCACACAGGACGCGAGCGCGCTCGCCGCGTGCATCGAGGTCGTTCACGCATACTCGCTCGTACACGACGATCTCCCGTGCATGGACGACGACGACATGCGGCGAGGGCGTCAGACGACGCATCGCGTGCACGGTGTCGCGATTGCCACGGCGGCGGGAGTCGTCATGGTTCCGCTCGCCGTTCGCGCCGCATGCGACGCTGGTGCGCAGCTCGGGTTGTCTAACCCTTCCCAAGCCGCCATTGTACGAGAGTTGATGCGCGCATCCGGCGGAGGAGGAATGGTGGGCGGTCAGCTGCTCGATCTGGAGGGGGAGGGAAGCTCGCTGTCGATCGATCAGCTCGAGCGCATTCACAGCGCCAAAACGGGCGCGCTGATCAGCGCATCCGCGCGCATCGGCGGGATTGCTGCCGGCGCGAGCGAGGCCGGCCTCGACGCGCTCACGGCGTACGGCGACGCGATCGGCCTCGCCTTCCAGATCGCGGACGACGTGCTCGACGCGACATCGACCACCGCCGCTCTCGGCAAGACGGCCGGACGCGATGTCCAGCTTCGGAAGAGCACCTACCCGATGCTCCTAGGCGTCGAGGGCGCGATTCAGCGCGCCCGGTCGCTGGTGGATGATGCATGCGCGGCGCTGGAACGTGCGGGGCTTCGAACGGCTTCGTTGGAAATGCTCGCGCGCTACGCGATCGCGCGCACGAGCTGAGATCCATACCCTGACCAACCGCTGATGTCTGCTCCGCGAGTGAACTTTCCCGCCGACCTGAAATCGCTGACCCGCGACGAGCTGCGCGCTGTGAGCGAGGAGGTACGCGCGTCGCTCATCGATTCCTGCTCGCGCACGGGCGGCCACATCGGTGCCGGACTCGGCGTCGTCGAGCTGACGGTCGCGCTTCATCACGTGTTCGACACACCGCGCGATCAGCTCGTGTGGGACGTCGGGCATCAGGCCTATCCGCACAAGATGCTCACCGGAAGGCGCGAGCAGTTCGAGACGCTGCGTCAGGAGAACGGAATCTCCGGCTTCCTCAAGCGCGACGAGAGCGAGTACGATGTCTTCGGCGCGGGACACGCAGCCACCGCGATCTCCGCTGCCCTCGGCGTTGCGACGGCGCGCGATCTGAAGCACGAGGACTTCCGCGTCCTCGCCGTGCTCGGTGACGGCGCACTCACGTCGGGACTCTCGTACGAGGGGCTCAACAATGCGGGCGCGTCGGACCGCGACATCATCGTCGTCCTCAACGACAACGAGATGTCGATCGCGCCGAACGTCGGCGCCATCTCGAGATACCTCGGGCAGATCCAGCGCAACCCGATCTACAATCGCCTGCGCAGCAAGATCGGAAGTGTCGTCGACGAGCTTCCCGGGCCGCTCTCGGTGCTCGGCCAGGTCATGCGGAAGTGGGAGGAGAGCGTCAAGACGTTCCTCACGCCGGGCGTGCTGTTCGAGGAGCTCGGCTTCCGCTACTTCGGCCCCATTGATGGACACGACATCGATGTCCTGGTCGACACCTTCACTGCGGTGAAGGGGATGCGCACGCCGCGACTCGTGCACGTGATCACGA
>JBDTXL010000168.1:0-7664 GCA_040006195.1 Gemmatimonadota bacterium
TCGAGACCGGCTTGCACAAGATGGAGGTGCTCGGCTTCGACGTGAATCGCGTCGTGAGCGGCATCGGCACGGCGCCGCTGCCAACGCTCGCGAAGAACGACCTTCGCGCGATCGGCCGCACGAACGACTGCATCCTGTACGGTGGACAGACGTCCTATCTCATCGATGCAACGGACGACGAACTCACCGATCTCGCCGCGAAGATGCCCGCGTCATCGTCACCCGACTACGGCACTCCGTTCTACGAGACGTTCAAGCGGTACGACGGCGACTTCTACAAGATCGACAAGCTGCTGTTCAGCCCTGCCGAGGTGTGGCTCACGAGCGCGACGACGGGGAAGACGTTCCACGGCGGGCTGCTCAATGCCGAAGTGCTGAGGCGCTCGTTGCTCGACGAATGAGCCGACTAGTCACGATTGGTGTCGCGTTGTGCTATGTTCCCACGCCCTCGCTACTTGAGGGTACGACTCTCAATGGAGAACTGACATGCGTTCCTTTGCACCACTTGCCGTGGCCATGCTCGCGCTCGCGTGCGCCAAGCCCGCCGACACGCCCGCCACCGATACGGCGATGGGCTCGATGAAAGACACGACCGCCGCAATGGCGCCGGCCATGGCGCCCGATGCACCGGTTTCTGCGGTGGTCGTGCTGTACAACTGGCCGAAGGACACGGCCGCGTTCGAGAAGTACTACTCGGACACGCATCTGCCGCTCCTTCACACGAAGACGAAGGAGATCGGCTATTCGAAGGAAGTGCTGTTCAAGTTTGCGCCAAACGCAGACGGCTCGAAGCCAGCGCACTACCGCATGGCACAGCTCTGGTTCCCGAGCGAGGCCGCGCTCAAGGCAGGCATGGCGACACCGGGCTTCAAGGCGGTCGCGGACAATCTTTCGAAGTTCTCGACGGGTGGGCAGATCGTCCTCACCGGCTGGGAGACGCGCTAGAGCGATCGACGGCCATGCGTCCCAAGGGCGCATGGCCGCGCTCCGCGGTACTCGCACCATGAAAATCGCCGTACTCAGCACGCGCAGCGGCTGGCACACCGATGAGCTGCAGCGCGCAATTTTCGAGCGCGGCCACCAGCCATTTCTGCTCCCCTACGAGTCGCTGGTCGCGCGACTCGGCACACACCAGAATGCCGCGCCGAAGCTCGGCGCCGAAGCCCCCGATCTCTTCGACTGCGACGCAGTCCTCGCGCGCATCATCCCCAACGGATCGCTCGAGCAGATCATCTACCGCGTCGACGCGCTCCACTGGCTCGAGGACGCCGGCGTCGCTGTCGTGAATCCCCCACGCGCCATCGAGCGTACGGTGGACAAGTTCTACACCTCCGCTTTACTCGAGCGCGCCGGCCTGGCGACGCCGCAAACCATCGTCTGCGAGCGCGCAGAAGATGCCGCGGCAGCCTTTCGCTCCTTAGGCGACGTCATCGTCAAGCCGCTCTTCGGCTCGATGGGACTCGGCATGGTCCGCGTGAGCGACGAGGAAACCGCATGGCGCGTCTTCCGCGCATTGGAGGCCATACGAGGGGTGTATTATCTTCAGCGCGCAATTCCGCACGAGGGACGCGACATCCGGGCCTTCGTCATCGGCGACCGCGTCGTTGCCGCAATCGAGCGGCGCTCACCGGGGTGGCGAACCAACGTCTCGCGAGGCGGTGTCGCCACCGCGATCTCGCTCCCAGCGGAATTGAGTGAGATGGCGCTGACCGCCGCACGCGCAGTCGGCGCGGTGTACGCGGGAGTCGATCTGCTTCCCGCGCTCGACGGCACCGTGTACGTACTCGAGGTGAACGGAATTCCAGGATGGCGCGGACTGCAGGATGCGACCGACTTCGACGTCGCCGGCGCGCTGATCGATCACGTCGCGCGCACTCGCGAGTGATCACGCGCGAGCAGATCGCGGCCGCCGCGCAACTCGCATGCGTGCTCGAGGCGAGCGCGCCCAAGCCCGGCAACGTGTCGCCCGGCATCGCCTTTCACGATACACGCTATGAGGACTTCGTCGCGAGTGCCGCCGCGATCGCTCCCGCATTTCTCGATGCGGGATCGCAGCCCCTGGGCGAGACCATCCGCCGCGCGATCACCGACACTCGCGGGTGGACGGACGCGAACACGAACCTCGGCATCGTGCTCCTCCTCGCTCCACTTGCGCACGCCGCGCACGCGATTGCTCCGACAGCGCTCCGTGAGCGTGTGCGCGGTGTGCTCGCCGCGACCACCATCGCCGATGCGACCGCGGTCTACAGCGCCATCCGTCTCGCTCGCCCTGGCGGACTCGGCCTTGTCGCAACCGAAGATGTCTCCACAGCGCCGACCGTCACTCTCACGGAAGCCATGGAGCTCGCGGCGGCCCGCGATGACATCGCCCGCGAGTACGTCACGGCCTTCGAGCGCACACTCACCGTTGGGGCGCCGGCCCTCGCCAAAGCACGCGCCGCCGGACTCGACTGGCCGGATGCCATTGTGGAATGCTATTTGGCACTTCTCGCAAGCGCACCCGACACGCTTATTGCCCGCAAGCTGGGCCCGGATGCTGCGAAAGTCGTCATGCAGCGCGCCATCGAGGTGCGCGCCGCAGGTGGAATGCGCTCCAGTTCGGGGCGGCGCGCCGTCGCGTCGTTCGATCTCGAGCTCAGAGACGCAAGGAATTCGAGAAACCCTGGTACAACAGCGGACACAACGGCCGCAGCGGTCTTCGTCGTACTACTGAACGGTGGATGGAACGGAGGATGGGAACGGTGAGCAAGGACAATGCGTTTCGAGTAACAGTCAGCAAGGACTACCTGGTTTTCGCGTCGGCACACTTCATCACCTTCGCCGGGCACAGATGTGAATCGCTCCACGGCCACAACTACCGCGTAGGCGTGACGCTCGAAGGCGAGATCGATGAGGAGAGCTGGTACGTCGTCGACTTCTCCTTTCTGAAGCAGCTGATGAAGCGCCTCTGCGATGCGATCGATCACAAGGTGTTGCTGCCGCTCGAGAATCCGAAGGTGCAGGTGAAAACCGATGGGGATCGCGTGCTCGTCGCGTACGAACACAAGCCGCGATATGTTTTCCCGCTTTCCGACTGTGCTCTGCTCCCGATACCGAACACCACAGTCGAGATGTTGGCGCAATACCTCGCTGGACAGGCACGTGCAGCACTGGGTGGCAAGCAGTTCGCAAAGCTTGCGGTCATCGAGATCGAGGTCGAGGAAAACTTCGGTCAGTCCGCTTTCTACCGCGAACGACTCAGCTAAAACTTTCTACACGACCTTTCGAGGGATCACAATGTTCGTTTCACTTCTGCTTGCATCGACTCTCCTGGCTCCGATCAATGCGCCACGGAAAACAGTCGACGAGCCGCAGATCTCGATCACAGTCGACTCGGCACGTGGTGAAGTCGTCGTCACCGCGGGGCCGTACGACCTTCCCAACATGCCGGCCGACATGGCCGAGATGCACATGGGAACGCCCCAGGTGCTCCGCTTCGATTGGCCGGTGGATGGCGGCCTGCGCGGCTTCAACCTCTCCATGCAGACCGAGAACGGGCAGCCGCTGCCGAAGGACATGATCCACCATCTCATCGCGGTCAACTTCGATCGCCGTCAGATCGTGTATCAGATGGTCGAGCGGCTGTTCGGATGGGGTAAGGAAACCGATCCTGTGCTCCTCCCCGCCGGCGTCGGCGTTCCACTCACCAAGGGCCAACACCTCGGCGTTTACGCGATGTGGCACAACGATTCGGGACGCGACATCCATAACGCGTATCTGAAGATGACGCTCCCGTACATTCCCAAGGCACGTCTCGCGAATCCCGTCCTGCCGCTGTACGTCGATGTGAACAACCACATTGGCGGCGTCACGACGTTCGATGTGCCGCCCGGCAAGTCGACACGGAGTTACGAGTTCTCCTTTCCGCTCAGCGGCCGCCTGATCGGCATCGGCGGACATCTGCACGACTACGGCGCCGCGGTGCGCTTCGAGGATGCAGTCACCGGCAAGGTCCTCGTGCGTCTCAAGTCGGATCGCGATAGCAAGGGAGAGATCTCGAAGGTCGGCCGCTTCATCTGGGGCTTTCACGAAGAGGCGCTTCCGATCGAGGCGAACCATCTCTATCGCGTGGTCGCGGAGTACGACAACCCGACGGGAAAGAACATCACGCAGGGCGGAATGGGACACATCAACGGCGCCTTCAGCCCCAACGACATGTCCGAGTGGCCGAAGCTCGATCTGTCGAATGCCGACATCAAGCGCGACATCGAGACGCTCCCTTCGTACACCGAGATGCGCGCGTCGCGCGGATCGAAGGCGCAAGAGGCGCGCGAATCGCACATCAGCGAGGGCGATGTCGATATGAAGTCGATGCAGATGGACAAGGGACTGCATACGGACAGCAGTTCCTCGTCGTCATCCTCGATGTCTTCCATGCCCGGCATGCCGGGAATGGTCCGCATGCAGCAGCGCGGAGACAGCACGCACCACTAGGCGTTCACGCCCAGTCGCTTCCGATCATCCCTCGATGCACGGCCGTCGCCACCAGGGCACCATTCGCCCCGGCGGCGGCGAGCCGGTCGAGATCCTCGTGGTTGCGCACGCCGCCGCCCGCGATCAGATCCACCCCCGGCAGCGTCGCACGCATCTCTCGCATCGTAGCGTCGTCCGCGCCGCCTGATCGTCCCACCCGCGATAGATCGAGCACGATCACGGTCTCCGCCCCCGCATCCACAGCCCTCCTCGCCAACTCGCCCAGCGTCATCGCGCGCAGCGCCGCCTCGTGCGCGAGCGGCGATTCACCCCGCAAGTCGAGACTGAACGCCACGCGATCCGCGCCCAGCCGCCGCACGATCGCGTGAAGCAGCTCGAATCCCGGCAGCGTCTCGAGCCCGACCACCACGCGATCTGCCCCCGCGTCGATCAGCGCCCACGCATCATCCTCCGTTCGCACCCCGGAATCGATCCAGCATCGCGACACGCGCGAGAGCCGCTGATGCATCAGGTAGTGAGCCGCTCCGCCTTCGATCGCATCGAGATCCGCGACGTACATCTCGCTCGTTCCGAGCACCGCCGCGTATGCCTGCGCGAGCGCCAGCGCGTCGCCCCGCGACGGCGTGATCACCGACTCCACAGGCTCGTAGCGCGCACGGTCGCCGCCAATTCCGTGCACTGCCTCTCCCGCACGGAGATCGATTACCGGTATTATGCGCATCGACTGCACTTCGCGAGATGCACGAGCACATGACCGTAATCGGCTGGGACATCGGCGGCGTGAACACGAAGGCGGCACGCGTGGCAGGCGACGGCACCGTCGCCGCGCGCAACGAGCCGTTTGAAGTCCAGCGCGCGCCTACCACCCTCGCCGCGCGCCTCGAGGGCATCGCCGCCGCACTCGGCGCCGATGGATCCGAAATGCATGCGATCACGATGACCGCCGAGCTCTCGCAGTTTTTCCGCACGAAGCGCAACGGCGTCGCCCACGTGCTCGACGCGGTCGAGCACGCATTCCCTCACTCGCGCATCCTCGTCTATGCCGTCGACAATCGTTTCCTCGAGCTCGCCGACGCGCGCAGCGTGCCGCTCCTCGTTGCCGCCTCGAACTGGGCCGCCACCGCCGCACACGTCGCCACGCTCATCGACGATGCCATACTCGTCGACGTCGGCTCGACGACCACGGACATCATCCCGATTGTCGCGAAGCGCGTTGCTGCGATCGGGCGCACGGACCCCGAGCGCCTCCTCTCCGGCGAGCTCCTCTACCTCGGCGCCGTCCGCACGCCCATCGAGGCGATCGTACATCGCGTGCCCCTGCACGATGGCCTCGCCGGTGTTTCCGCCGAGTCGTTCGCACTCTCGGGCGACATTCACGTCTGGCGCGGCGAGCTCGCGCCCGACGGCTACACCGCGCCCACCCCCGACTCTCGCCCGACTACGCGCGACTTCGCCGGCGAGCGCATCGCGCGTGTCGTCTGCGCGGATCGCGAGCTCCTCGACGACTCCGACATCGATCGCATCGCCGCCTTCGTCGCCGACTCGATGATCGCGCGCATCGCGGCGTCGATCACGCGCGTGCGCGAGCGTCATCCACATCTTGGTACCGCCGTCATCGCGGGACACGGTGCCTTCCTCGCACGCGCCGCCGCGCGTCGCGCAGGACTCCGCATCGCGAGCGACGACCTCATCTCCTCCGGAGCCGCCGGCGCGGCAGGCGCCGAGGCGGCCCTCGCCGTTGCGCGACTGGCCGAGCACTGGCGCGTCGCGCACCCATGACCGACGCTACCAACTCGCCCCACGCGACCGACGCTCCCGATGCGATAGACGCCGCGGTGAAAGTCGGCGGCGCCCTCCTCTGCGACCCCGACGCGCTCGCGCGCACGCTCACCGCTCTCGAGCTCCTCGCTGGATCGCGCTCCATCCTCGTCATCCCCGGCGGCGGCCCCTTCGCCGATGCGGTCCGCACCGCCGACGCACAGCACTCCCTCGCGGACGACACCGCGCACTGGATGGCGATCCTCGCCATGGACCAGCACGCGATACTCCTCGCGTCGAAGATGCAGCGCTCGGAGCTCGTCCATCGCCGCGGCGAGATCGCGCGGGCACTCGCTCGCCGCAGGATCCCCGTCCTCGCTCCCTTCCGCTGGCTGCGCGAAGCGGATCCGCTCCCGCACAGCTGGGACGTCACCAGCGACAGCATCGCCGCGTGGGTCGCAACCGAAGTCGGCGCGCGCCAGCTCATTCTCATCAAGCCCGACGCGCATGATGCCCTCACTGCCCTCGACGGTTACTTCGATCGCGCGCGCGCGCCACGGTTGAAATACTCTATCCTGACACCCGCGATGCTCACCGGAAACTGGTTTCCCGCGTGATGTCGCGCGCGATCGCGTGCGTGTCGCCGCGATGCACCCGCAGGAGATCTCGCGCCGTCACCAGCTCGCGCACCCGGCTCTCTCGCACGCGACCCTCGCGCCCATAGTCGCACGCCGCACCGCGCACTCCCGCGATCTCCGCCCCGGCCTCGTACGCGAACGCCAGATCCTCGACGGTGATTCGTCCCGCGAGCGCAACGAGCAGCGACCGCGCACGGGCCTCTCTCACGAGCGACCCGAGCGCTGCGCGGCCCAGGCACCGGAACAACCCCGCACCATCCTTCCGAACCGTGTCGACGAGCACTCCCATGACACCCTCGGCCGCCGCCGCCCCGAGCACCGTCGATGGCGCCGCTCCGCCCACCTCGTCCCAGTCTGCGTACGCCACCGCGACCACGGCGCACGGCGACGATGGCAGCAGCGCACCGTCCATCACCCTCGCCAGCCGCTCACGCACGGCCTCGATCTCGCACACATCCGCAAACCCCACCTTCACGAACATCGCACCCGCCTCGGCCGCCGCCTGCGCCGCGCTCGCCAGCACATCTGCATCCCCCGAGTCGCCCAGCGCGGCGCTCACGGGCCGCATTCCACCCACGGCCTCGATGATCGAGCGCAACTCCTCCTCGCTCACGGACCCGAGCGCGCCGAGCGCCGGCTCCTTCGCATCGATGATCTCGGCGCCGCCGGCGAGCGCAGCCCGCGCTTCATCCGCATTGCGGACACTCACCAGCAGACGCATGCACTCCCCCTTGTTCCGTCCATGCATCCCGCGCTAATTAGTGCTCAGTCGCCGGTAAGCTAGCATCATTTTCG
>JBDTXL010000169.1:0-2391 GCA_040006195.1 Gemmatimonadota bacterium
CGGCTCCGCCACCGCCGCCGCCGGCACCACCGGCTCCGCCGCCGCCGCCTCCGGCCCCAAAGCCGCCGGCTCCGCCGCCGCCGCCACCACCGCCGCCACCGCTGCCGAAGATCTGATCGGCCGACAGGCGGAGTAGAGAAAGAGCCCGAGTGCACTCCGCACTCGGGCTCTTTCTGTTCCATTCGCTTCGTGGAAAAAAAGATCCGGATGACTTTGTCCGGATTCTGACATTCTCCTGGAGCTCTCGTTCTCTACGGCACCAGGATCGCTGGCTCCCGCTCGTTCCTCGTCCGCGCGATCACGACTTCGCTCCTGCCACCTTTCGGCGGAAAGGCGAGGATGCTCCCGCGCGTACCGCTCGGATCCTCCGCCGCGACGCACACGTTCGCATCGCAGGTCGCGGCCGCGAGATCGAGCGAGTCCGTCGCGAAGTCACTCGCGGCGCTCGTCGACAACTTCACCTGCCGCAGATGCAGCGTCCCCGTCGCGGACGTATAGACTATCGTCGCGCCATCCGCGCTCCACGCCGGATCGAACGCGCCGCCGACCTCGTTCGTCACCTGCACCGCCGTCCCGCCCGCAGCAGCCAACGTGTAGATCTGCGAGGTCCCACCGCGCGTCGAGTTGAAAGCGAGCGTCGTCCCGTCAGGACTCCACGCCGGCAACCCCTCCGGTATCGCGGTATCCGACCCCGTCACGAGCGCGGTCGGCGCGTCGAAAGTCGTGGCGTCGAGCGCGGGAGCAAGGACCGTCCAGAGCCGGGGAGTGCCGCTCCGGTTGCTCACGAAGACGATAGTCGTTCCGTCGGGACTGAGCGCTGGATGGTCGTCTTGCGCAACAGTGTTTGTAACACGACGAGACACTGTCGCGGTAATGTCTTCGATGTACACCTCATAATTCGCATCGCGATCCGTCGAGAACACGATTCGTCCCGCAGCGCTTTTCGGGTCCACGTCATTCCCAGCGGTGGTCGACAGCCGCGTGATCACGCCGCCCTCCACTCGATAGAGCTGCGCCGTCCCCGCGGTATCGCCCACCACCACCAACGCCGGAACGACCAGCGGCTTTGCGGATGTCGAGTCTCCGCACCCAGCGATTGCAAGCCCCGCCGCGACTCCGCACAATGCGCGCGCGCGGCGACGCGGCTTCATCGGAATCCTCACGCCGGCACGATCAGCTGTGCATCGATCAGCTCGTCGAGGATCCGTCGCACTTCGCTTCGCGCCATTGTTTCCTCCACCTCGTATTCGTGAAGCAGCGCCGCGACAATCGCTTCCTCATCGGCTGTCTGCTGCACGAGCTCCCAGATCCGCGTCCCCGTTTCGTTCAGCGAGAAATACCGCTTCGTCTGGAGATTGAGCAACACCGCGCCGTCCGACAACGTCGCCACGAGCGCCTCGTCGACCGCTCGGTAGCGCATTACAGCGTCGCGCTCCGAAGCGTAATCGCGATCTCGTGCAGCTGTTTCTGCGTATGCTCGAGACGAAACGATGGAACGCGCGACACGACATCGCGAAGTCGTGCGAAATGGCGTGGCGTTTCCTCATCGGCGAGCAATACCTGCGAGGACTGCATGATCAGCTCCGCGAGCGCGAGCGTCTGTGACATCGGCGTGAGAGCATCGATCGCCGATCGCCGTGGAAAGATGATAGCGCCGAGCGGCGCGTGGCGCGCCGTTTCCGCCGGCATCGGGATGCGCTTTCGCGGGTCGTTCGTGCTCTCGAGATGTCGCCGAGCGCGGAGCTCCGGGAACTCGGACTGGAGCCAGCTGCTCACCTGGAGCGGCTCGCGCCACGCATGCAGCGTCGCGCCGGTCGTCGTGGGCTCGAGCACTACCCCATCGTCGCCCAATATCTGCCAACCCTGGCGGGCCAGGGCGTAGGCGAGGGTGGACTTGCCGACGCCACTCGGTCCGGCGAACAGCCACGCGAGGCCCTGCGGATCGACGGCGGCGGAGGCGTGGAGCTGGTAGCGTCCGCGCGCGCGGAGCGCGATCATGGCGCCGGCGCGCACGAGCCGGATGCGCGCGTCGCGGGGCGCGGTGTCGTAGTGCGCATCGCGCGAGAGGCGGGTGCCCGTCACGCGTAGCCGCGCACCGCTCGGCGCATCATGCAGGAGCGCATTGGCCCCGGAAGCAACTATGTCCACGGGACCGATCCGCCAGGGGGTGGCGGCGGCTGGCCGCAGGGGCGACGGTACGTCGACCGACGAGCTCACGGCGCCAGGTGGCGGCGCGTGCGATCGCTCAACTGCAGATGGGCGTCTGGGAGCTGACGACACACGAGATCTGGGCGAGGCCGAGCAGCATCTTGGGACCGGAGGGTGCGCCGAAGAACTGCTGCGTGAGCACCATCATGGACTCGTGCACGACCAGCTGCGGCGCCGTCCAGG
>JBDTXL010000170.1:0-2693 GCA_040006195.1 Gemmatimonadota bacterium
CGTCGCGGCCTTCGCCTTGTAGCCGATCAGGCGCGCCGTAATCGTCGCCTGCTGCCCGTGTGCACGTGCGGCCGGAACGACGAGCGAGTAACGCCCATCATCACGGGTGAGCGTGACGGACCCCATTCCTTCCACAGTAACGCTAGCCGTACCGAGCGGCGCACCGCCCTCTGCACTGGTAACTCGACCAGTGATCGTGACAGCGTCCTGCGCTACGGCATAAGCCGGAAGCGCAATGAGCGCACACACGACGGCAATAACTGACCTAACAGAACGTCCCATGCTTCCTCCTTGCCACCTCTTCCAAAAGGTGTGTGGACGACGATGGATCTTGTCTGGTTGGCGATCGAGCGCATGCGGAATTCGCGTTGCGCCTTCCATCTCATACCGCTCGGGTGGTTCCCTCCTCATGGCGGTTCGATTGCATGCGGCGGCACGACACGCATGGGGAGATACGGGACGAGTGTCCGGTTCACCCAACGGAAAAGCCAAATTCAACGATTGCGACATGGAACTTTTCGAATCCAGTGTCGTAACCGAACAGTCACGAACTTAAAGTGTGGTACCACACAGTGCAAGAATCCGGTAAAGACGCACAAATCCATTCGGCACAAGCGGTTGAGCCCGGTTAAACCCGCGGTGGCGGCGCCGTCGACCCATGCCGTATGTTCCCGCATGCTCCGCCTTTCCCCGCGACTCGCCCGCACGCTCCTCATACTGATCGCCCTGGCCAGCGCGACGCCTCAGCTGGGCGCCCAACGCCTCTCGGACAGCACCGAATCCGGGAGGGTCGTCCACCCGCACCCACGCGCGCTCATCCTTGGTATAGTAGGCGCGCTCCTCGGGGGCGTTGCCGGCCTCGCCTTCAGCAAGGGCGGCGGCCAGCGCGGCGCCGGGATGGCGGTGGTCGGCGCGGCCGGCGGAGGGCTCGCCGGTTTCTTCGTAGGACGCCAGCTCGACGAGCGCCGCGCGATGGCCTTCCGAGGCGCACCTTCGCTCAAAATTCCGAATGTGGAAGTGGCCCTCGGCGGTGAGCCGAACGTGCTGAGCGTCCGCGACGGCACCGCCGCCGTTGGGGGGAGCGCCGGCGTCGAGCTCTTCTCGGCCATGGACCCGCGACTGACATCGCTCGGCACGAGGGCCGGCGGATTGCACGGGATCGGCGCGATCGACCTGGCCCCGCACAGCTCGTGGCTCGCCTTGGGGTCGCGTACCGGTCTTTACATCTATCCTCCGCAGCGAGGCCCCGGGGTGCTCGTCGAGCGTGCGACTGTAGCCGCGATCGCAGCCGCCGACACGCGGATCTACATCGCGACAGACAATCGCGTCGAGAGCATACCGGTGAGCGCCGACTCCGAGCGCACCTGGCCGGGCACCACGCTCGAAGCGCCGGTACGCGACATCGCGATCGACGAAGGGCGCGCGGTGCTCTGGGCCTCCACCGACCGCGATCTCGTGGCGCTCCGCATCACTGGCGACTCGCTCGTCGTCATCGGCACGGTACCGCTGCCGGGCGTCGGTCTGCGCGTCGTGATCGACCGGTCGCTCGCAGCGGTGGCGATGGGAGAAAAGGGGGTCGCCCTCATCGACATCGCAGATCCCATGCACCCGAAGACGCGCGCCAGCTGGACGGACGCGCGCTTCGCTTACGATGTGTCGATCGATGGCCAGCGGCTCTTCGTCGCCGCGGGCCCCGAGGGCGTCTATCTCGTGAACATCTCCGGCGACACTCCGAAGACGATCGGGCTCGCACGCTCGCTCGGCTTCGCGTCCGCGATCGCATCGCACGACGGGCACACCTTCATTCTCGATCGCCGCACCAACGCGCTGCGGCGCATCGTTTCCACCTACTAGCCAAGGCGCACGTGCAGAGCAGTCATCCACTCATCGCGGCCGTCGCCGCGCTCGCGATCGTCCTCGCGTGCAGTAAAAGCTCGAGCGCGAGCGCTGCCACCGCATCGGAAGCAGCGACCGCGGGTCCCGACAGCCTGCTCCTCAAGCGTGCCGACCACGCGCGCATCCTCGGCAGCCCGTCGGCAACGGTGTGGGTGGTGGAGGTGAGCGACTTTCAGTGTCCGTACTGCCGCCAGTTCCACGATGAGAGCTACGCGGAGCTCAAGCGCGCATACGTGGACTCCGGGAAGGTGCGCCTCGCCTACGTGAACTTTCCGCTCTCGATGCACAAGAACTCCTTCGCCGCATCGGAGACGGCGATGTGCGCGGCCGCGCAGGACAAGTTCTGGCAGCTGCACGACGCGCTCTTCGTGACGCAGAAACAGTGGGAGACGCTCCCCCTCCCGCAGCCGATGTTCGACTCGCTCGCCGCCGCGAACGGCGTGGAGCTCGGCGCGTTTCGGAAGTGCGTCGCGGCACACATCACGAAGCCGATGATCGAGGCGGATATGGACCGCGCATCGAAGGCCGGCGTGGAGTCGACACCGACCTTTCTCATCGGCGGGATGATGCTCACCGGCGCGCAGCCCGTCGCGAACTTTCGGCGCGCGATCGACTCCGCGCTCACACTCGCCGCGAAGCGCTGAGCGCGCGGCGACGACGGATGCGAAAAGGTCCGCCGTGAGCTGGCAAGCCTCACGACGGACCCCATATATTCGACCGAGCGGCGAGGACCACCGGTCTTGCTACGACTTGGGCCTTAACGGCTTCGAGCGATCCTCGCCGCCTGCTGGTCACTA
>JBDTXL010000171.1:0-1774 GCA_040006195.1 Gemmatimonadota bacterium
CTGCTCGCCCGCGACGACGAGATGCCGAACGTCGAGCGCCGGCGCGAGGGCGACGGCGCGCTCATCGCTTCGCGCGATGGCCGCATCGCCGGCGAGCACCACGTCGCGCCCCACCATCGCGCGCGCGATCGACGCCGGGCTCGTCCCTGCCGTCGGGAAGCGTGTCACGGTTCGCCCCTCGCGCACTACCGTGATCGTGTCCGAGATCTCGGTCACCTCATCGAGCTTGTGCGTAATGAGAATGATCGTATCGCCTTCGTCACGGAGCGCGCGCAGCACGCGCCACAGCTCTTCGACCTCCGGTGGCGAGAGCACCGCCGTGGGCTCGTCGAGAATAAGAATGCGCGCGCCGCGCACGAGCGTCTTCAAGATCTCGACGCGCTGCTGCTCGCCGACGCTCAGCTCGCGCACGAGCTGCCGCACGTTCATCCGAAAGCCACTCTTCTCCGCCGCCGCCGCGACCTCGCGCTCGGCCCGCGCGAAATCAATCGCGAGGCCGCGCGTGGGCTCGCGGCCGAGGATGACGTTCTCGGCGATCGTGAGTGTCGGGACGAGCATGAAGTGCTGGTGCACCATCCCGACGCTCGCGTCGATCGCCTGCGCCGCCGTCCACCCAGTGACATTGCGCCCGCCAACCTCGATCGTCCCTGCATCCGGCGGAGAGATCCCCGCGAGGATTCTCATGAGAGTCGATTTCCCGGCGCCGTTCTCGCCCACGAGCGCGTGGATCTCGCCCGCCGCCACCTCGAGCGACGCGTCGCGCACGGCGTGGCAGTCGCCAAAGCGCTTCGCGATGCCAGTCATGCGCACGACAGGCGCACTGCTTGTCGCACCGCTCATCATCCCGCTCATCGCACCGCCGGCACGACGATCCGCCCCGCGATGATCCCCGCGCGAATGTCTTCGACGCGCGCGTGCGCGCTGTCCGGAATCAGCGCGCGGTTGTGCTCATCGTAGATGTAGCCGACGCCATTCTCCGCGAGCCCGTATTCCTGCACGCCGCCGCGAAAGCTTCCGTCGCGCGCCTTCCGGATCTGGTCGAGTACCACGGCGTCGACACCCTTCACCATCGATGTGAGCACGTGCCCTGGCGCCTCCGCGTACTGATCGGCATCGACGCCGATTGCGAGCCTGTCCATCTGACGCGCCGCCTCGAAGACGCCGAGCCCGGTGGAGCCAGATGCGTGGAAGATCACGTTGACGCCCGACTGATACTGGCTCAGGGCGAGCTCCTTGCCGCGCCCCGGATTCCGAAACGCCTCCGGGGTCACCCCCGCGTACTGCGCGATCACGGTGCAATCGGGGCACACGTACTTCACCCCCGCGCGATAGCCCGCCTCGAACTTGTGAATGAGCGGAATGTCCATCCCGCCGACGAAGCCGAGCTTCTTCGATTTCCCGACGAGCGCCGCGAGCGCGCCAACGAGAAACGACCCCTGTTCCTCCCGGAACTTGAGCGCGGCGAGATTCGGCGGCGGTGGGATCACCTTCCCGGCGGAGTCGAGCGCGAGTGCGTAGTCGACGCCCGCGAAGCGCGTGTCCGGATACTCCTTCGCGAGAGCGGTGAGATCGTCGGTGAAGATGAAGCCGACCCCCACGACGAGCTGCATGTGCTCGGCCGCGAGTAGCCTGAGCCCCGCCTCACGATCGGAGCCTTCGCCCGGCTCGATGAAGTGCACGCGCGCGCCAAGATCCTGCTCGGCACGCTCGCCGCCGCGATACGCGCCATCGTTGAACGACTTGTCGCCGCGTCCGCCAACGTCGAAGACGATGC
>JBDTXL010000172.1:0-3608 GCA_040006195.1 Gemmatimonadota bacterium
CGCCGATCTCGCGCGGCGCGAGGATGTCGATCATCCCCGACGACTCCGCGTCGCGCGCGAGCATCAGCCAGTCCGCGTAGCGCGAGAGCGGCGCGTACATCTCGCGAAGAAATCCCTCGTCCGGCCACACCGCATCCAGGGCGAGAATCGCGTCGCCCCAATTCGACTGCGCGACGCCCCCTTGCGAGCGATGGTCAGCGAAGATGCGCGAAGGGACGCTGCCGTCGTCGCGCTGGTGCGCGAAGAACCCCCGCAGCACACCGCGCGCGAACTCCGGCGAGTCGAGCCAGCGCAGCTCGCGCACATTCGCCGTCGCCGCGAGCGCTGATGGCGTATGCAGCTCCCCGATCCCCTCGCAGATCGCCGGCGCACCGATCGCGCCGGCGTCGTGCTCGATCGCATTCGACCAGAGCCCGTACCAGCGGTACCAGTAGTAGTGCTCGAGGTACGGATCCGAGCAGCTGAACGCAGGCGCGTGCGCGAACCGCTCCGCCCACCGTCGCCGGCTCGTGCCGCCCAGCGTCGCCGCATGTTGCGGCTCCTCGCTCGTTGGATGCGCGATCACGACGCTCGGGCGCTCCGCCGGCGCGCCCGCTCGCTCGGGAAGCTGAAGTGGCGCGAGCCGCATCGCGAAGGTGCTCCACGCGCCGT
Organism: Gemmatimonadota bacterium; assembly: GCA_040006195.1. Taxonomy (GTDB): domain Bacteria; phylum Gemmatimonadota; class Gemmatimonadetes; order Gemmatimonadales; family Gemmatimonadaceae; genus FEN-1250. The sequence continues at coordinate 652 of JBDTXL010000172.1, forward strand.
CCGTGGTCACCGCCAGCTCGCGGTGCACCGCGCCGAAGAGCGTCGCGTCGCCGCTACTCCCCTCCAGCCGAATTTCCCTCGGCAGTCCCTCTCCCGCCCACTTCTCGACGAACGGCGTGAGATCCCACCGCGGCGCCGAGGGAACGGGCGCAGCGAGATATGCAGCCCAGCTCGCGGTCTCGCCGTAGCACGCGAGCTCCGCACGCACGGGCAGCGCTTCACCGCGCTCGTCGTACACCGTGGTGTGAAAAGCGAATGCGCCGTCGTAGCCGACGGTCCATCGATCGATGTTCGTCGCATCGTGCGCGGTCCACGCGACGAGATTGAGCGGCGCGTGCCGAAGCCCCTGCACCAGCCATTCCGAGGCGAACACGCCGCCGGGCTGCACGGTGCGCACCTCGCTTGCCATCATCCCATTCGCGAGCCGGTAGTCCACCGTGAGCTCGGCCGGCGTCCAACGCCGTGCGACCGGGCGCATCGGAATCTCGCGACCGTCGGCATCGAGTGCGCTCACGGTGAAGAGCGGCGCGAAGGAATAGTGGTAGAGCGACGCCTCATCCCAGAAACCGGGCGAGTCCAGCCACCGCGGGAAGGGCGGCGCGAACGAGATGCCGTCGGTGGCCGAGAGGAACCACTTGTCGGCGCGCGCGAGCAGTGCGAGTGGATCGCTCATTTCGCGCGTCTCATGCCGTCAGACGGCGACGGCCGCGATCTGCTCGAAGATTTCCGCGTTCGAGCGCTTGAGCCCCGGATGCGCTTCGACGTGCGCCCAGGAAATCGTGCCGTTCAGATCGACGAGGAAATAGGCGCGCGCCGAGAAAAACTTGTCGGCGAGGAGTACGCCGTATGCGCGCGAGATGTCGCGCTTGAAGTCGCTCACCAGATCGCCGCGCATCTGATGCTTGTGCTTGAACTCCTCGAGCGTCGGCACGGAGTCGACGCTGATCGGAATCACCTCGACGTCCTTGCTCGCGAACTGATCGAAGTCGGTGGAGAAGTCGCACAACTCCGTCGTGCACGTCGACGTGAAGGCGAGCGGGAAGAAGGCGAGGAGCACGCGCTTTTTCCCCTGAAAGGACGACAGCGTCACGGGATGCCCGCTCGTTGCATCGGCCGTGAAGTCGGGCGCGGGATCGCCCGCGACTGGGGCATTGAAGACAGCGGGACTGATCATGACGGAAGCCTGTGCATGAAAGTGGCCGAAAGGCTGGAGAGCTGCGCGGTGGCGGCGGTCGGCTCGTCCGCATCGGGTGGCGAGGTGCCGACGAGAATGGCCGTGATGATCACGACGAGAACGCCGATCGTGAGCTCCACCGCCGCGCTCTTGCGGAGCGTCGAGATCGTTTCAGGATTCGTGAGCCGCGGCTTCACGTAGAGCCAGTTGAAGATCCCGACGAGTCCCGTGAACGCGATGAACATGAGCTTCCGCCAGAGCGCCCCGCCGTACGGTGTGGTCCAGAGCGCGGGGATCGTGGGCAGGTGCGACCACGCCGCGATCACACCCGTTATCAGCAGCGCCGTCACGCACATCAGCGCGAATGTCGAGAACGCGCCGATCAGCTCCGCGGCCGCGTGCGCCCGCCGCTCGATCGGAAGCATCATCACCGTATGCAACCCGATCGTCGAGACGACGAGCAGCGCGCCGAGCCATCCGCCTGCGGCCATCACGTGGATCGCGTCGAAGATCACGTGCACCAGCGGATTCTTCGTCGATGCCGCATGCCCGGTGAAGGCGAACGAAAGCGCGAGCGCGATCGTGCCCACTGCGGCAACGCGCCACGTGTAGCGCTTGCCCTGCCCTACGATGAGCGAGACCCCGATGAGCACCGTCGCTCCGAAGCCGGCCAACCAACCCCATCCCCATACCGTGTTGCTGAGCAGCGGCATCACGACCATCGTCTCGCCCTCGCCGATCATGAAGCCCTGCGCGAGAAGTCGTCCGATCATTGCGAAGGCGAGAACGACGGTCGCCCAGCGCGCGAGCTTGCGCGTCGCGGGGAGAACTGCGGACACCTCGAGATAGCTCCCCGAGAGATGCGAGACGCGAGTGGCGATGAGGAGGATGAACGCGCACGACCCGATGACCGTCAGCGCGGCCAGATACATGATCGCGCGTATTGCGACGTACTCCGGCGCGTCGACGCCGAAGGCGGGCGCGGAGTCGGGGAGAACGCGGGCTAGATCGATCGCCCCGAGAAGATGAGGACGCAGACGCGATCCATGGAGGAAAGAATGGAGCGTGCGAGGCTCGAACTCGCGACCTTTCGGTTGCAAACCGAATGCTCTCCCAACTGAGCTAACGCCCCGCGACGCGAAAGATAGACGACGATGCCGCGCGAAGGGAGAGCGGGGCGCAACCCGGCGCGCCGCTCTCCCTTCTACTCGTGCGCCGGCAGCGGCTCCATCGTCTCGGGGTTCACCGGGATCTGCACCTCATCGCGGAACTCGCTCGTCATGAGCGTCACGCGCATGCGCGGGAACGCATTCATGAACGCCGCGTAGCAGGCTCCCCAGATCCCGAGGAAGCCGAGCGTGATCCCGATCTCCCACAGGCCGAACGGCGCGTTCTCGATGACGCCGTGAATCGACGGATACACCTCGACGTAGCGCAGCGTCCAGAGTCCGAGGAGGCTCGAGAAGGCGAAAGCGATGAAGGTCGGGAGATAGACCTTCGCCGCACGCGACACGAGGCCGAAGAACGGGAAGACGAATACGAGGAACACCACCGCCATCGTGAACGGGAGCCACGGCTTCACGAGATGCAGCCGCTGCCAGTGCGTCTCCTCGCCCAGGTTCCCGTACCAGTTCACGAGATACTGGCCGAAGGTGAGATAGCCCCAGAACGCGGTGAAGGCGAAGCACAGCTTCCCGAGATCGTGGAACTTCACTTCGGGGATGAGCTCGTACGCGTTGAGATAGCGGCGCCACCACATGCAGAGCAGCGACCAGCTCATGAG
>JBDTXL010000173.1:0-1946 GCA_040006195.1 Gemmatimonadota bacterium
CGGCAGCGAGCTCCGCGAGCTGGCGCTCCGCGATCTGGCGCAGCTGGCCGATGAACGCGCGGCGCGATTTCTCGAGCCCCACGATGTCGGCCTCGAGCTGGCGGGTGTCGTTCCTGATGGAGTCGAGCTGTCGCTCACCCTCCGCTCGTGCCTCGCGCAGAATGAGCTGCGCCTCGCGCTCCGCCTGCTCGCGGATTTCGGAGCGGAGCTGCTGCGCCGAAACGAGCGCCTCGTTGAGCGCCTTATCTCGGTCGCGGAACGCGCGGAGCTGCTCGTGAAAGCCGCGTGCTTTCGAGTCGAGCTCCTGATTCACCCGCGTGAGCCGCTCGAGCTCCTCGGCGACCTGATTCCGAAAGTCTTCGACCTTTTTCTCGTCGTAGCCCCGGAACGACTTCGCGCCGAAGTCGTAGCGCCGAATGTCGAGCGGAGTGAGGTGGAAGGATTCATCGCTCATAGGCCTCTCTCTCCAAACAGGACGGTGCCAAGTCGGATCATGGTTGCCCCTTCCTCGACGGCGAGCTCGTAGTCGTTCGACATTCCCATCGAGAGATCGAACGCAGGGTGCCCGGCGCCTACCAGCAAATCACGCGCGGATCGCGCGCCTTGAAAGACCATCCTCGTCGTACGCTCATCGGCGTTGAGAGGTGCCATCGCCATCACACCGGTGATGCGGAGCCCCGCCCGCGCAACGAACTGCTCGGACTGCGCAGGCATCTCGGCCAGCGCAAATCCGCCCTTCGTGTCCTCGCCTGCGACGTTCACCTGCACCAGCGCGTCGACGCTGCGCTTTCGAGTCATTCCAAACGCGCTCACGGCATCGGCGATCGAATCGCGATCGATCGAATGCACGAGGGCGAAGTGGTCGAGGTCACGCACCTTGTTGCGCTGGAGGTGGCCGATGAGATGCCAGCGAACCGGCACATCCACCGCGGCCATCTTGCCGAGCGCTTCCTGGACCTTGTTTTCGCCGACGTTCTGGACGCCTGCCTGCCACGCAGCCTGCACCGCATCCGGGCCGTGCGTCTTGGTGACCGCGATCAGCGTGACCCGCTGTCCATGCCCCCCGCGTGCTACCGCCCGAGCCACCCGATCAGCCACCTCCGCGAGTCGTGCGCCGAGGTCTTGAAATGACATAAGCTATGAATTTACCGAAGCTTACAAACTGAATCAAGAGAGTCCGGTGCGATTCCGCCGCGAGCGATCGCGAGATATTGCGCGGGGCATCGGAGGTAGGCGAGGAAGCTCTCGGGAGCGGGGTCGATGCCGATTTGGGGGGACGGTGGCGCGAGCGGATAACGGGACGCAATCGGGAGAGCCGCTGCGGTGTCGACTGCGGGCGCATCGGGGCCCAGCTGCACGGCGGTCCGCGCCGATCCGGGCTCGACGTAGACGAGCCCGCGGGCGACGGTGAGGTCGCCTCCGGCCTCGCGGACGGCGGCGCCACTCATGAGCGACGCGGCGATCGGGCGGTGGCGCGCGCGGGCCTCGCGCGCGACGGCGGCGATCATCGCGGCAGGGTCGCGCGTGCGCCCCACCTCCCCTTGTGTGACGAGGGAAGCACGGCGCGCCAGCTGCGCGCGATACCACTGGACGCCGAGCAACGGCGCGACCACGACGGTGACATCCGGGCGCATCCCCTCCACTGCCTGCGCGTACCAGGCCGGGAACGAATCGTTGTCGCCGCCGGTGAAGAGCACGGCGTCGCGAGGCGCGGACTCGAGCAGCGCGTGCGCGACGGCGAGCGCGACCGAGCGCTCGGGCTCCGCCCGCCTGTCCGCGGCGGGCGCGTTGAGTACGAGCGGTACCGCAGCGGCGAGCACGCCTACCGGAATCCAGTGCGCGCCCGCGCGCCGCGCGAGCGCGACCGCACCGATCCCGGCCCACGCGCCCCACACCCAGAAGCCGAGGACGAAGAAGTAGTCGCGGTCCCGCACCTCGTGCGGCGC
>JBDTXL010000174.1:0-3925 GCA_040006195.1 Gemmatimonadota bacterium
TCGAGGTCGATCCGATTCATCGTCGGATCGTGCTGACGGTGACGAACGTGCCGGAAGACCAGCCGCCACGTCCGGAAACGCCGAGCAAGGTGATTCCGATGGACGAGGAGAACTCGCCGGCGCCGATCAACATGGACGAAGACGTCGACTCGATGGAGTAGGCGATCTCGAGTGAAAACAGAAACGCCCCGCCGAAGAAATTCGGCGGGGCGTTTTTGCATCGCGTGGAAGCGTCGGCGCGGTCGGCCGTCCTACTTGACGCCGATGTACTTCCAGCTTTTATCGAAGATATATATAGGTTCGTAACCCGGTGCGAGCATGATGGTGTTCACGACTCCATACGATGATCCGAGCGTGACGACATAGAGTGTATAGCTGCTGCGCTTCTGAAGCTGATCCGCATCGAATGCCACTGCTGCCTTCGAGCATATCGATTTGTCGGCGACGAGGGCGACCTGCGACGCATTGACATCCGCCAGACCCATCGTCGTCTTTTCGATCGTACCACCCATGTCCGTCTTGCCGACAAATGCCTTGAGCTTCGCGACGAGGCGATCGCTTCTCGCGTCCCTGGCCGCACAGCTTCCCGTAATGGCTCGCGCACCGGTCATACCCGCCGTTGCGGTCGCTACGTTCATCATGAAAAGGGCCATCGCGAACAGCAACATCGCGAGTCGTCGTAACATTCTCATCGCCGCCGAGGACACGGCGGTGTTCCCTGCATCTATCATGGGTCCCTCAGAGATCCTGGGATGACGTTCGGGTCAGTGTGTGCGGGAGTATAGCTCGCGAACGTGGCGGGTGCTCGAGATTGGAGGATGCAGGCGGTTCAGCGTGGGATCGTGCTGACCGTCACGTACAGGTCGGGGTTCTTGCGTTGCGCATGAACGCTTCCCATCGTATTCGAACGGAAGGCGAACCTTCAGGGAGACTCGCGCATGCGCGCTTTGGCGTCTCGAATACGAAGCACCCTGGCCCTCGCCGCTGTGTTCGTGCCAGCAATCGTCGCGCTCCCCCTGCTTGCGAGTGCTCAGGCCGGAAATTTCCCGACTCCAGAGCGCAAGAAAATGCAGGAGATGCTGAGCGCAGTTCGGAATGAAATCGCCGAGAACTATTACGATTCGACATTCGGAGGCGTAAACCTCGCCGCCGCATATGACTCGGCTTCCGCGCACATCCGCGATGCCGCGGCGCTCAGTGGAGCGCTCGGCGCCGTCGCGTGGTTTGCGCTCAATCTGAACGACTCACACACGGTCTTCGCTCCGCCGCCGACGACCGTGCACGTCGACTACGGCTGGAACATGGCCATGTTCGGCAACGCGTGTTTCGTGGTCGCCGTGAAGAAGGAGAGCGACGCCGCGAGGCAGGGCGTGCACGTGGGGGATCAGGTGTTGACGGTCGCGGGCTATGCTCCTGCGCGAGACAACCTGTGGCAGATCAACTATCTCTTCCGCGTCCTTCGTCCACAACCCGCCCTCCGCGCGACTCTTCGTGATCCGGGTGGCGGCACGCGGGAGCTCGACCTCCGGGCAAAAGTCAGTCAGCACGGCGTCCTCATCGATATCAGTGGCGCCGACGGCGGTCGCGATATTGGGCAGCTCATACGGGAGGGAGAGAAGGAAGCCGAGAGGACGCGCGGGCTCTCCATCGAATTCGGCGACGACCTGATCCTCTGGAAAATGCCGACCTTCGCGACGGGCTACGACGATATTTATGACGTGTTGAAGCGCGCGAGAAAACGAAAAGCGCTCATCATCGATCTTCGCGGCAACGGCGGTGGCTACGTCAAGACAATGCTCGAGCTGGCGAAGCAGATGCAGCGCGACAGTCTCGTCATCGCCACGCTGCACGAGCGCAGGAAAACATCACTTCTCGTCGCGAAGGGTAGTGGAAACGACGCCTTCACAGGCCAGCTGTTCATACTCGTCGACGCTCGCTCCGCGTCGGCCTCGGAGATTGTTGCGCGTGCGATGCAGCTGTCCGGGCGTGCGATCGTCATTGGCGACCGGACCGCCGGCGCAGTGATGCAAGCGATCTATCATCCCAAGTCGATTGGAATGGAAACGAAAATGTTCTACGGAGTTCAGGTGACACAAGCGGACGTGATCATGTCGGACGGCGGCCGACTCGAAGGCGTCGGCGTGAAGCCCGACGAGCTGTTGCTGCCGACGGCCGCCGACCTCGCCGCGCACCGCGATCCCGTGCTTGCGCGCGCGATCGCCCTTGCGGGCGTGCCGATTACCGCGGAGAAGGCGGGCTCGCTGTACCCGGACAAGACGGACCAGTAGCAGACGCGCCGCTGGCTACCTCTCCCGTCCGGCGCTACTTTCCCCCCTCATGACGATGCGAGAGAAACTCGAGCTCCTCGAGCGCCACCGGGCATCGTCCGAGGTCGGCGGCGGTGCCGCGCGACTTGCCGCGCAGCACGCCAAGGGCAAGCTCTCCGCTCGCGAGCGCCTCGATCTCCTTCTCGATGACGGCTCCTTCGTCGAGCTCGACCGCTTCGTCACCTCGCGCTCGGCAGCGAGCAGCGATGGCGAGGCGAGCGTCTTCGGCGACGGTGTCGTCACGGGCTACGGTCGCATCGACGGCCGCCTCGTCTACGTCTTCTCGCAGGACTTCACCGTCTTCGGCGGCTCGCTGTCGGAGGCGCATGCCGAGAAGATCTGCAAGGTGATGGATCTCGCCGTACGGAACGGTGCTCCGATGATCGGGCTCAACGATTCAGGCGGCGCGCGCATCCAGGAGGGAGTCGTCTCGCTCGGCGGCTACGCGGACATCTTCCTGCGCAACACGCTTGCCTCGGGCGTCGTGCCGCAGATCTCGGCGATCCTCGGCCCGTGCGCGGGTGGGGCGGTGTACTCGCCGGCGATAACCGACTTCGTATATATGGTACGCGGCACGTCGTACATGTTCGTCACGGGGCCAAACGTCGTGAAGACGGTGACGCACGAGGACGTGACGATGGAGGCACTCGGAGGCGCCGACACGCACGCCTCCGTGTCCGGCGTTGCGCACTTCGCGTGCGACTCGGAAATCGCGTGCCTGCAGCAGATCCGCGATCTCCTCCGCTTCATCCCCTCGAACAATCTCGCCGAGTCGCCGCGCGGAAGTGGAACCGATCCGCGCGATCGTCGCGACGAGGCGCTGCTCGACATCGTTCCCGACAATCCGAACAAGCCGTACGACATGCACGACGTGCTCCGCCGCATCGTCGACGATGGCGAGTTTCTCGAGGTGCATCGCGACTACGGCGCGAACATCATCTGCGGCTTTGCGCACCTCGGCTCGTTCGGCGTCGGCATCGTGGCGAATCAGCCGGCGGTGCTCGCGGGAGTGCTCGACATCCCGGCATCGATCAAGGCCGCGCGCTTCATCCGCTTCTGCGACGCGTTCAACATCCCGATCATCACCTTCGAGGATGTCCCGGGTTTTCTCCCCGGCGTGAGTCAGGAACACGGCGGAATCATCCGCCACGGCGCGAAGCTCCTCTATGCGTACTGCGAGGCGACGGTGCCCAAGCTCACGGTGATCACGCGCAAGGCATACGGCGGCGCATACGATGTGATGAGCAGCAAGCACATTCGCGGTGACTACAACGTCGCGTGGCCGACGGCGGAGATCGCGGTGATGGGAGCCAAGGGAGCGGTCGAGATACTCTTCAAGCGTGAGATCGCTGAGAGCTCGAATCCCGAATCGGCAATGGACGCAAAGGTGGCCGAATACAGCGAACAATTCGCGAATCCCTATGTCGCGGCGTCACGAGGCTACGTCGACGATGTCATCGATCCGCGTGACACGCGCCTGCGGCTCATCGACGCCCTCGAAACGATGCGCGCCAAGCGCGATACCAATCCACCCCGCAAGCATGGGAACATCCCGCTCTGATGCCGCGTCCAAGCAGCACGCTCCGACTGGGCGATCG
>JBDTXL010000175.1:0-2862 GCA_040006195.1 Gemmatimonadota bacterium
AGAGGCGAGGATTGATCTTGATCTCCTGCTTCATCTGCGTGTGCTGCGACATGCCGGATCTCATGCAGCACCTCCTGCGAAACGAGCGCGCAGCCGTGCGGCGAGCGTCGGTCCGAGATAGATCTCGGCGACGGTCTCGTCGAATACGAGCTCACGGACGGTCCCCGATACCTTCACCTGGCCGTCGAACATGATGTATGCGCGGTCTACGATATCCAGCGTTTGCTCCACATTGTGATCGCTGATCAGCACTCCGATTCCCCGATGGCGGAGGCCGGCAACGATTGACTGAATGTCGTGCACCGCGATCGGATCGACTCCGGCGAACGGCTCGTCCAGCATCATGAACTTCGGTTGCGTCACGAGCGCCCGGGTGATCTCGAGGCGGCGCCGCTCCCCTCCCGACAGCGAGTAGGCGCGGTTATGACGCAGGTGCGCGATGCTCAACTCTCCCAGCAGCTGCTCCAGCCGAGCTTCCCGATCGCGTGCCGACAGCTTCATCGACTCGAGAATCGCGAGGATGTTCTCCTCGACCGTAAGCTTACGAAAGATCGACGGTTCCTGTGAAAGGTAGCCAATGCCCAGACGCGCGCGCCTGTACATGGGCATTTCCGTGATGTCGCGATTATCGAGCAGGATCCGACCTTCCTGGGGTTGTACCAACCCGACAATCATGTAGAAGGTGGTCGTCTTCCCCGCCCCGTTGGGGCCAAGCAGTCCGACGATCTCCCCCTGTTGTAGGCGCAAAGCCACATCGTTGACGACCCTTCGCCGCTTGTAAGTCTTTACCAGAGAACGAGCTTCGAGGACGCTGCCGCCTTCGAGCGGGTCGGTTGGTCGACGCTGCCCGGCCCGGATGACGACGTGCTCGCCCGTGTGCTTGAGAACTCCTTCGACGCCCGAGTCCTGAATCGCCTGACGGAATGGAGCGATCTGACTCCAGTATGACGGTTCAATGGTGATCGTGGTATCGGCGGTGATCTGGCCGGCCGGCAGGGTGACGAGTCCGTCCTGCGCGAGGCGCGGGAGTACGGTGCGCGTGAGATGCTCGCGCACTTCGTCGAGGCCGAGCCGTCCGGCTTCGCGATCGGCGTCGCGCCCTTCGTCGCGGACCATTCCGAGGTAGTCGTTCCGATACTGGATCGCGATGTCGTTGAAGTTGACGTCGCCATTGTCGCCCGCGGCGCACACGAGCGCGTGCAACGCCATGCCGGTCCAACGGTCCCCGTGCGCGTGCTCCTCGATGAAGCGCTGGACGGGAAGCGGAAGCTGGCGCTCGATCATGGGCGTCTCGAGGAGCGTCGCGTCGATTGCCCGGACTGCTTGCGCGTGGTGAGTGTGTCGGATCTGCCGGGCACCTGCGGCTCGAGGTAGATACCCTCCGCCTTGTCCACGATGTCGACGGTCTGCACGACGCGATTGGCGAATGCGATCGAAATGTCGCGTCCCTTCACGTAGTTGATCGCGGGGCCCACGACGCCGCTGTCCTTCGCCGCGAGTTGATAGAAGGACTGCGCGCTTCCCTGCGCTATCAGCTGCCGCATCTGCGGTTGGCTCGATGTGTCACCGGCGACCTGCACGCTGTCGAAGTGCGCGGTGATCGTGTCTCCGCGCATCCAGTCCTTCTCCTTCGTGTGGAGCTTTGCGGTATCCGGGATGCTCTGCGCGTACGCCTTTCGGATCGCGCGGATCTCGCGCGTGCGCTGGCCCGGCATGCGCAGATCGATCGAGTCGGAGAGGACATCGTAAACGGGGTTCGTCGCGTGCGCGCGCGACTTCCCCCACGCGTACGCGCGCTGCATGAGCCCCGCGTCCATTCGGAAATCGATCGTGTCCGCAGTCATTGTCGCGCTGTCGCTGATGCTCTTCGCCTTCCCCTTCGAGAGCACGCGCTGAAGCGCATGATTTTGCCCGAAGAGATCGATCACTTCACCGTAGAGCGTGAACTGTTTCTTTCCACGGGAGACGATCTTCGGCGATTTCATCAGCCGCGCGAACTGCGTCTGGCTGTTCATCGTGGCGGTGTCGCCGGTCGCGATCACATCGGTGCGCGTGATCACGACGTTCTGCGACGCGAAGACGAGCGAGTCCCCATCCATGACCACGGTATTGGCGACGACGACCGTAGGCTCGGACTGCTTCCCGAGTGAATCTTTCTCGATGACGTTGATCGTCGGCCGGCCGGGCGCGACCATGTGCGCGACGGCGCGGATCTTGGGCGCCGCGCGATAGTATTCGACCCGCGGTCCGACGAGCGTCGTACCGCTCGGGAGGAGGGTGTGGACATTCCCCTCGCTGAGCAGATGCTCGTCGATGAGATAGTACGTCGCGACGTCCGAGTCCATCGTGAGGCGCGGCTCCGTGTAGTGCACGTGGCCGACCAGATGCCACATGTGCAGGTCACCGAACCACTCCGCGCTGTCCGCGATCAGCGTGATCTGCTGCACGGGACAGTGCCCGGTGATGCCACCGCCGACGAAGTTGTTGTACTCGCCGCTCGGGAGCTTCGCCGAGGTGAAGTGCGTGGAGTCGGTGTTGGGCGTGAGGAGAAGGTCGCACTGCCCGGTTGGCGCGGCGCCGGCCGGTAGCGCCGAGACGGGGGTGGGAGCACCGGGGACCGCGGGTGGCGGCGTTGGCGCTGGGGCAGGCGCAGGTGCGGTCGGCTGCTGCCCGGCGAGTGCAGGCGCGAGCAGTGCGAACGCGGCGACGAGTGCGCAGAGAAGGCGAAGCGTAATGCGCATCAGTGCTGCGGCCGCGGAGGAGACACTGGCGGCAGCGGCGCCGGCTGTTGCTGCTGCTGACCCGGGAGCGGCAGCGGGCCCTGACCGCTCAGCACGCGCTTCACCTGGATGTTGATCAGAT
>JBDTXL010000176.1:0-2120 GCA_040006195.1 Gemmatimonadota bacterium
TCCGCGGGCGGTGTACGAGGCGCGAGGCGCACGTTGATCTGCGGACGCGCGGCGGGGGACGCCATCGCGCGCATGCGCACGAGCTTGATCAGACCCACCGACAGCGCCAGCAGAAAATACAGGTATGCGAAGTATTCCGCGGATACAAAAATCCCGGACACGGCGAAGCCGACGATCGCGGCGATCAGCATTTGTGCGAGTGAGATCTCCCGCGTCGAGACCCACGGCGCCCATCGTCCGCGTTTCGAGACCTTCGAGAGCGCGACTCCGGTGACGACGAGCATCGCTACGAACACTGCGAGTCCGGGGAAGCCGAGCTCGGCGCCCGTCTCGAGAAACGAGTTGTGCGCTACCGACCACTTGAAGCCCACCCCTTGCGCCTGGAGGCCCAGAGCGAGATCCGATCCGCCCTCGGCCATCGGATACGCCGCGACGCCGACGCCGACCACCGGATTGCGGAGCATGTATGTAATGCCGCGCTTCCACACCTCAACGCGCCCCTCGTTTGACGTGTAGTTGTAGTCCGTGGTCGGATGGAGAATCGTCCCCATCATCTTCCAGTACTTGTCGCTCGCGAAACCGAAGAAGAGCAGGACGCCGGCGATCGTAATGAGCAGTCGCGTGCGGCTAGGGATCGCCCTGTAGAAAAGCAGGATGTAGACCATCACCACTACGAGCCCGATAAATCCTCCGCGCGAGCCGCTCTTCACCATAGCGGTGAGGAACATCCCGAGCGCGATCAGCGCAGCGATGCGACGCGACGCGCGTTGTCCCTTGCCGAGGAAGTAGAAGGCGAATGGGATCGTGCAGACCATCACGAGCGCGAAGTCGTTCGCGTCGTAGTAAATGAGTCCACCGAGCCGACCGTCGCCGCCAACCTGGAAGAAAAGTGCCACGACCGTCGCGAACGCCAGCGCACCATAGAGATTCATCAGTGCGTACCACTCGACGTCGCGGATCGTGCGCACCGTCGACGCGACGAGCACGTAGAACACGACGTCGGGGATGTAGCTCTTGAGAAAAAACTCGGCGCTGTGCCCTCGCCAAAGACTGAAGGGCACACCGATCAGCATGATGATCACGAGGGCGACGATGAGCTTCGACGTCGTCTGGCTTCTAATCGCGTTCACCGCGCGCGCGGGATGGCGAACTCCTGCGAACATAATTACGGCTGCAAAGAGCGCGAGCAGTGCCAGCTGGAGCTTCCCGAGGATCGGGAAGGCGTCCTGGATGCGCCAGACGTACGTGAACAGCATGAGCGCGACGGCGCGCATCAGGCGATCCGGGCGCGGCTCCGCATTGGCCGGCGCCGATGCGACGACAGGATGGCGCCCGGTGGCGGGACGCTGGAAAGTCATGGCAGGCATGGACATCGGTGTCGATGTCCGCGAATTGAGTGCCATGGGCTGGCCGCCGCTAGCTGTCAGGGAAAGCTCCGCTGTAGCGGTAGCGCAACACCACCCGAAGCCTACTTCCGGGCGGCAAACGTCTGAATCGAGCTGAGCAGAGTTGCCGTATCATGCTCCCAATTGTAACGCTCGCGAACCGCCGACATCCCCGCCGCCGACATGCGCGAGAGCTCGCTCGGCGCCGACACTCTCACGATCGCGTCTGCCATTGAGCGAGCATCGCCCGAGTGAAAAATCTCGCCGCATCGCGTCTCTCGAATGATACGCGCACATGGGATCGTGTCCGAGCTGATCACCGGCAGCCCTGCGGCCATGTAGTCAAAGAGCTTGTTGGGGATCGTGGAATTCCACAGCTCCGTCGCGTGGTGCGGGATGATGCCGATGTCCGCCGCGTTGATGGCGGCGAGCGCATCGTCGTGCGGGAGGAGGCCGAGGAAGGTGATCGTCGTGTCGAGCAATCCGGCGGCGCGGGCGCGCGCGGTGAAGAGATCGGCATCGCGGCCGCCGCCGATCACGATCGCGCGGAAAGCGCTGCCGTGCTCCGCGCGCAGAATGCCCATCGCGTCGATCATCTCGCCGATCCCGCGCGCAACCTCGAGGAGACCGAGGTAGGCAACGGTGCACGTGCCCGGCGATGGAGCTCTGTGCGCAGTATTTGCGGCGCGTGCACGTGGCGGAGTGTTCGATACCACGCTCAGCTTCTGCGGATCC
>JBDTXL010000177.1:0-2027 GCA_040006195.1 Gemmatimonadota bacterium
GCCGCGCACTCGCCGATCTCGCTCATCGAGTACGCCGAGGATCGCTACTTCGCGACCTTCCCCGATGTGGGCGACGGTGTGAAGGCGGGAATCCACCACGAGGGCGCAGTGATCGATATCGATGCGGCGCGCGAGCCGGCGTCGGCAGCGGAGGGAGCAGAGATACTCACGCTGCTCGCGCGCTATCTCCCGGAGGCGGCGGGGAAAATCCTCGACCGCGCGACGTGCGTCTATACGAACACGCCGGATCACGATTTCCTGCTCGACGCGCATCCGGAGCACCCGAACGTCATCATTGCGAGCCCGTGCTCGGGACACGGCTTCAAGTTCTCGAGTGCAGTGGGCGAGATACTCGCGGATCTGATCACCAAGGGCGAGACGACGTTCGATCTCACGCCATTCGCGATCTCGCGTCTAGTGGGTGACGTGTAGCAGGGAATCGACCGCCGCCTTCGTTTTGGCGTCGCGCAACAAGACAACTGCAGCGCTGAGCGGCGGGTCGCGAAGAACAGGGGGTAGCCGGCGCAGCGCGCGGAGTGTCCACTCGCGCACGTAGGGGCGCGTGTCATCGAGCGCGCGCACGAGCAGCGCGAGCGCCGCAGAATCGCCGCGCGCCGAGAGTATCGCGAGAGAGGTCGCCGCGCTCGGCGTTTCGCCTCGCAGCGAGTCGACCGCCGCGGTGAAGCTGAAATCGCCGCCGCCGATGCGCGCCACCGCATCGAGTGCCGCGTTCCGCACCACATCGCGATACGAGCTCGCGGCGAGCCCCCGGGCGATCCACGCGGCGCGGTTCGCCGTATCCGCGATGATCAGTGGGCGGATCGCGGCAGCCTCCACGCCGTAGCTCGTGTCGCTCCACGCCTCACGCACGGCAGCGAGCGCATCGGCGCCGCCAAGTCGGGCAAGCGCGGTGATCGCGGCCGCTCGCACCTGAGCCGATGTGTCGTGCCGGGCGACGTTGAGCGCGGGGAGCGCGATCGATGGCGGGAAGGCTGGCAGCGCCGTCACCGCGTGCTCGCGCGTGAGAAAGTAGTCGGCGCTCTTCGCGGCCTTCGCGATCGCGCGTCCCGCATCGGGATCGTCGGGATGATGCGCGAGCTCGCCGATTGCCCACCAGCGATTCCAGAGATCCGGATCGCGCGCCAGCTGCGCGGCGAGCCACGACGTGGGCTGCGGGAACTCGAGCGCCTTCACGATCGTGTTCCCGGCGTCGAAGACGACCATCGTCGGCGCACCCGGAAGCGAGTCGATCACGATCGTCTGATCGCGCGCGTCGAGGTTCGCATGACGCTCGACATCGCCGCTCGCGGTTCCGATCATCACTGTCACCGGTGCGTGGAACACGGACGCCATGGGCGGCCACGCGGAGTCCTGGCTGGCCGAGTCCGACTGCGTCTGCTGGATCCGCAACGAGAGCGCCCGTGCGGTGGAGTCGTATGCCGCGTGTACGGCGAAGCGCGGATAGCCCGGCCGATACATCCACTCCGCCCAGAACTGCGCCAGATTCTCGCCCGTCGCGTCGAGCACCGCCTCTCGAACGTCCTCGGTGACCGCGTTGCCGAATTGATGACGCGTCAGAAAAAGATGGATCGATGCCCAGAAGCGCTCGTCGCCGAGCCTGCGGCGCAGCATGCGCAGCACGAGCGCTCCCTTTGGATAGATGTTGTTGGATCCCGCGGCGACGAGCGGCATCGAATGGCTCGCGTCCGCCGCCATGAACTGCCGGTATTCGTCGAAGTAGAAGTCGTCGCTTACCCGTTGCCCGAGCTTGGCTTCCCAATACGCGCCGTTCATGAACTCGGCGAAGCCCTCGTTGAGCCAGAGGTGCGACCAGTTCTCCGTCGTCTCGTAGTCACCGAACCACTGGTGGGCGAGCTCGTGCGGGATGAGGAGCCAGTGGTACCAGGGGCGATCGGCATACGCGCGCTTGTCGGGGAGCCAGTCGACGAGCTCCGTCGCGCTCACCATCTCCTCGCCGCCGAAGAAGTCGGCGACGGTCTCCTGCGCGTACTTGGCCCACGGATATT
>JBDTXL010000178.1:0-4314 GCA_040006195.1 Gemmatimonadota bacterium
TCGGCGAAGTCGAGCTCGGCGCAGCGCGCGATGGCGGGCGCGTCGACCGGGCGAAAGGGAGTGAGCGCGATGAAGGGAATGCTCGGATACTCGCGCGCGAGCTCGGCGGGACCGTGCCCGTCGCTGTCGGCCGCGAGCTCAATGAGCGCGGTGTTCACGAAGTGAGTGCGAAATGCATTCGAGAAGTCCTTCTCGGTACGCACGAGAACGCCGCGGCGGTGGATCTTCACGAGCGACGAGCGGACGCGCGCACGAGTGTGATCGCGCTGCACGAAGGCGACGACGACCGGTGTCGCCGACGGAGTCATCAGTGCGCCGCTGGCGCGCCGCCGACCGTCTCCGCCGCGCGCTGGAGCACTTCGCGCGCGTTCGCGTACGAGATGAGCACGAGCGCCTCCTCGATCGGCACCCAGCGGCACGCGGTGATTCCCTCCTCACGCTGCGGGCTCGTCGCGGCGTTCTCCGATTCCATAAGATAGAAGTGGCAGATCTTGTGGATCAGCTTTCCGCGGAAGCGAAAGTGCCAATCGATGATCGCGAGCTCGCCGCGCATCACGAGATCGGTGAGCCCCGTCTCCTCGGACACCTCACGGAGCGCCGCCGCTTCAGGGAGCTCGCCCTTCTCGAGATGGCCCTTGGGAAATCCCCAGTTCCGGTAGCTGTCGCGAATGAGCAGGAAGAGCGCGCGACCGTCTTCGGTGCGATAGACCACGCCTCCGGCGGAAACCTCGCGGTTGGCGCGCGTGCGCGTCACGGAGCTATGCGTTGCTGGAGGCGGGGACGCCGGCCATCTCGACCTCGTTCATCGTCGCGCGTCCCTCGATGAACTGGCGCACCACCGGATCCTTCGTGTTCCGAATTTCGTCGACGGTGCCGACCTGGCGCACCCGGCCCTCGTACAGCATCGCGATGCGCGAGCCCACGCTGTACGCGCTTCGCATGTCGTGCGTGATCACCACACTCGTGACGCCGAGCTGCTTGCGCATGCGAATCATGAGCTCATCGATGACGGCGCTGGTGACCGGATCGAGACCCGTGGTCGGCTCATCGTAAAGGATGTACTTCGGACGCAGCGCGATCGCGCGCGCGATCCCTACCCGCTTGCGCATGCCGCCGGAGAGCTCGGCCGGGTAGCGCGTTTCGGTGTCGGGAAGATCGACGAGCCGAAGCGCTTCGCTCACCCGCCCGCGAATCTCGTCGTCCTTCATCTCGAGCTTGCGGAGGCCCATCGCGACGTTGTCACCGATGCTCATCGAGTCAAAGAGCGCGGCGAACTGGAAGACGTAGCCGATCTTCGCGCGGAGCGCGTACAGCTCGCGGCGCGGGAGATTGGGGACGTCCTTGTCGTCGACGAACACCTGCCCCGAATCCGGCTCGAGGAGGCCGACGATGTGCTTGATTGCCACGGACTTGCCGGTTCCGGAGTAGCCGATGATGACCATCGTCTCTCCTTCCATGACGTCCAGGGAAAAGCCCTGCAGGACTTTTTTCTCCCCGAAGGCTTTGTAGACGTCCTTAAGCTTGATCATTCGGAAATGTGCCGCAATGGTCAACAGCGGGCAACGACCGGCGTGGACGCTACGAACGATTGCTGACGCGACGGGTAGGAAGGCGATCGGGGTGCCGGCGCCTCGTCCCTCGACAACGATGGCGACGTTCCGTTCGTTTGAATTACTCTTCGCGACGACACGCTCGTCGCGAGACTTCCCCATACGACTACGCATGCGCCGACTCGCTTCCCTCGCGCTCCTGATCGCCGGTGCCTCGCCGCTCAATGCGCAGATCATCCATCGCATCGGCAAGCCGACGACGGACACCACGCCCCCCGCGCGCCCGATCGAGGTGCCGCATCGCGCGCCGGTGACCGAGGGAAATCCGACGCTCACGGGACAGGTGTACGACAGTCTGCGCGAGGAGCCGGTACACGGCGCGACCGTCATCGTGGCGGGGACGACGCACCAGACCGTCACCGACGCGCACGGGATGTACAAATTCTACGTCGACAGCCTCCCGGAAGGGACGGCCGTCGTCGGCTTCTTCATGCCGAACATGGACTCGCTCGGCATCGCGCCGCCTGCGCGGCAGGTCGTGATTCGCCACGGCGAGTCCGCGCTCCTCGATCTCGGCACGCCATCGATGCGGAGCGTGCTCCGCGTGATCTGTCGCGACAGCGCGAGCGAGGGGCGCGGGCTGATGATGGGCGTGGTGCGTGACGCGGACACCGACAAGCCGTTGATCGGTGCGCTCGTGGTCGTGATGTGGACGGAGATGAGCATCGGCACGTCGTCGCTCTCAAAGCTGCCGAAGGCCGTGCACACGACGGTGAACGAGCACGGGAGCTATCGCGTGTGCGGAATTCCGAACGGCGTCGCGCTGCGGGCGCAGGCGCGGCTCGGCACGAAGGCGAGCGGCTGGATCGACGTGTCGATGCCGCCGGGCGGCGTGCTGCAGCGCGACTTTCTCGTGGGCGAGCGCGTCGTCGCGTCGGCAGCGGCGCCCGCAGCGGCGCCGGGTGCGCCCGCCGGGGCGCCGGTGACGCCCAAGCCGCTCGGCACCGCGCAGCTGAGTGGCACCGTGGTCGGACCCGATGGGAAGCCGCTCGAGGGTGCGAACATATATCTCGTGGGCACCGCGGTCGGTGCGCGCGCGGATGCGCGCGGCGGCTTCCGACTCACCGGACTGCCGGCGGGAACGCACACGGTGGAAGTGCGACAGCTCTCGTTCGCGCTCAAGCGCTACACCGTCGATCTCTCGCCGACGCGCGAGAACAAGCTTGCCGCCGTGCTCGACACGCGCGCCAACGTGCTCGGCGCCGTCACGGTCGAGGCGAAGGCGGGCAGCTCGATTCCCGGATTCGACGAACGCGCGAAGCGGGGGATGGGAAATTTCATGACGCGCGACGACATCGAGAAACGCCAGTCGATTCTGCTGACGGATCTCTTCCGCTCGGTGCCTGGCGTCAACGTGGCGTTCGATGGCAGCAACTACACGGTGCAGTCCTCGCGCGCCGGCAACATCAGCTGTCCGATGCAGTGGTATCTCGATGGCGCGCAGTTCGACAACTCGGACAACAGCATCGATCAGTTCCTGCGCCCGGATGACATCGAAGGAATCGAGATCTACAAGAGCGCGAGCGAGGTTCCGGTGCAGTATCAGGGACGGAACGCGGCGTGCGGAACGATTCTCGTGTGGACGAAGCGCGCGGCGGGCGGCAGAAAGAAGTCGGCGGCGGCCGCAGGCAAGCCGTAGCCCGAGTCCGAAGTAGAGTCGCAGCACCTTCGCGTCGCGCGCGGGAAGGGTCGCGAGCGCGCGGTCGATCTCCTCGCCGACGAAGCGATTCATGTACTCGTCTTCGGGATTCGGCATGTCCTCCGAGACGAAGCGATCCATGATCGAGCGGTCGCTATCGGGATCGAAGGACTGGTCGAGTCGAATGTCGCCGGTGTTGAGTGCGGAGAGCGCCTGCACCACCTCGACGGTGAGACCGGTGAGCCTGGCGAGCTCCTCGGGCATCGGCTCACGTCCGAGACTCTGCCGCAGGATCTCGGCGCCCTTGATGATGCGCGAGAGATCGGAGGTACGGTTCAAGGGGACGCGAACGGTGCGTCCCTGCTTGGCGAGAGCCGCGAGGATCGCCTGGCGAATCCACCAAACTGCGTAAGAGAGAAACTTCACTCCCTGATCGGGATCGAATTTGCGTGCGGCGGTGAGGGGGCAGACGTTCCCCTCTCAGATGAGATCGATGAGGGGCATGCCGCGATTCTTGTGTTTTTTCGCGACCTGCGAAGGTGCTAACCTCCTGGAGATATTGATCGAGGATGTCGCGCTCCGGCTCACTCGGCGCGATGCTCGCGGGGGGCGGCGCGACGGCGGTTGCGCTTCACTTCGGTCACGGATGCTGGTCCCGATTGAGTGTGGATGATGCGTGCGTTACGAGGATTATCGGCGGCTAAAATACAACGGGGAGCACGGTGCGCCAGCCCTGATTTTGCTTGACTGGCCGGACGTGGGCGACTAACATTGGGGGCTCGCCACGTATTTTTTCGCGGGGAGATTTCAGGGGGCGTAGCTCAGTTGGGAGAGCGCTTGAATGGCATTCAAGAGGTCAGGGGTTCGATTCCCCTCGCCTCCACCTGATCAGACACGCGTCACGCGGGAATAGCTCAGTTGGTAGAGCACAACCTTGCCAAGGTTGGGGTCGCGGGTTCGAGTCCCGTTTCCCGCTCTGTTGCAGACCGGATGTGGGTAGCGTGTGCGGATCCGGTGCGGGCGGTTAGCTCAGTTGGTTAGAGCGCCACGTTGACATCGTGGAGG
>JBDTXL010000179.1:0-1888 GCA_040006195.1 Gemmatimonadota bacterium
ATGTCGATGTTGAACTCCTTCTCGAATTCCATCACGAGCTCCACCGTGTCCAGACTGTCGGCCCCGAGGTCCTCCATGAAGCTCGCGTCATTCGTCAGCTTTTCGCGCTCGACGCCAAGCTCTTTGGCGATGATTTCCTTGACCTTTTCTTCGAGATCCGCCATGGACGTGGTCCCCTTGAATGAATTGTGCGCGCCGCTGCGCGAAACGTGCTACAGAAATCTACATCACTAGCCCGCCGTCCACCACGAAAAGTTGCCCCGTGATGTACGACGCGTGTTCCGACGCCAGAAAGACACACATTCCCGCAATATCGCCAGGGGTCCCGAGCCTTCCCAGAGGTATCTGCGCGCCGAGCTCCGTGCGTGCATCGGCGGTCATCGCCGCCGTCATGTCCGTCTCGATGAAGCCCGGCGCAACGGCGTTCGCGAGAATGTTTCGCGACGCGAGTTCCTTCGCCACCGACTTGGTGAGACCGATCAGCCCCGCCTTGCTGGCCGCGTAGTTCGCCTGCCCCTTGTTCCCCGTGATGCCGACGACGCTGGTGATGTTGATGATGCGCCCCCAGCGCCTCTTCATCATGCCGCGCGAGGCTGCACGAATGGTCGCGAAAGCCCCGCGGAGGTTCGCGTCGAGCACCGCATCCCAATCATCATCCTTGAGGCGCATGAGCAGGTTGTCGCGCGTCACACCGGCGTTGTTGACGAGGATGTCACACGAGCCGAAGTGCTTCTCGACGGCATCGACGAGCGATGCGGCGCTCGCGGTGTCGGCTACGTCACAGGCGAAGCCGTGCGCGTCGCCGCCGATCGTTCTGGCGACCTCAGCAGCAGTGTCGGCGCTGCGACCCGAGATCGCCACGCGCGCACCGGCCGACGCCATCGTCGCCGCGATCTCGCGCCCTATTCCACGAGTGCTCCCCGTGACCAGCGCGACCTTTCCCGTGAGATCGATCTTCATATGCGCGTCATGTGGGCAGTGCTCCTACGAGTTGACCGATCTCCGCCGCCGTTCCGCATGTCATGGTTCGTGCCCCCGGGACAATGCGCTTCACGAGCATCGACAGCACGGCTCCCGGCCCCATCTCTACATACAGCGCGTCCGGAATTTCCTCGGCCATGTGTCGCACGAGATCGGTCCAGCGTACGGGTGATGTGAGCTGCCGAAGGAGCAATCGCTTCGCATCTGCGGCCCCCGCAGAGGGATACGAGCTCACGTTCGAGTAGACCGGGAAGTCCGTCGCGGCGATCGGCGCAGCGTCGAGGGCAATCTTGAGCCCTTCCGCTGCCTCCTCCATGAGCGGCGAGTGAAAGGCACCGCTCACATTGAGCCTGATCACGCGCTTGGCGCCGAGCTCCTTGGCGATCGCCATCGCTGCCTCGACCGCCGCGACTTCTCCCGAGATCACGAGCTGCTCGGACGTATTGTAGTTCGCGGGAACCACATCACCCGCTTCGAGCGCGCGCGTACACGCGGTTTCGACGTTCGCCTCGGAGAGTCCGAGTATCGCGGCCATCGCGCCCGGCCGCTTCGCACCGCTCTCGAACATCAGCGTGCCCCTGCGGCGCACGAGCCTGAGCGCATCCGGAAAGGCGAACGCACCCGCCGCGTGATACGCGGTGAACTCGCCGAGCGAGTGCCCCGCGGCCGCGCGCACGTGCGGGCGCACGCGATCAGCCACCGCTGCCCAGACTGCGGCTCCGTGCGTGAGGAGCGCCGGCTGCGCGTTGCGTGTGGCCATGAGCTCATCGTCGGGGCCTTCGAAGCACAAGCTGGAAAGCGGAAAGCCGAGCGTAGTGTCGGCCTGCTCGAAGATGTCGCTCGCCGACGGGTACGCCGCCGCGAGATCCTTTCCCATCCCGGCCTTCTGCGATCCCTGCCCGGGAAA
>JBDTXL010000180.1:0-3805 GCA_040006195.1 Gemmatimonadota bacterium
GCCGACGAGGTCGCGTGCGGTGCGGGGCGTACGGGGACGTGGTCCGCGCTCGAGCCGTACGGCGTGACGCCCGACATCATGACGATGGGCAAGGGGATCGCGGGAGGCTGCGTGCCCCTCTCCGCGGTCGCGGCGCCGCGTCGCATCGTCGACGTTCTCGCGCGCGGCTCCGGGTCGTTGATGCACGCGCAGACGTTCTCGCATCACCCCGTGCTCTGCGCTGCAGGGCTCGCGACGGTGCGCTATCTGCGCGATCATGCACTGATCGCTCGGGCGGCGCAGATGGGGCGCGTGCTTCACGACAAGCTCGCGGTGCTCCTCGAGCTTCCACACGTGGGCGATGTGCGCGGACGCGGCATGATTGCCGGAATCGAGCTCGTGCTCGATCGCGAGACTCGCACACCCTTTCCGCGCAGCGCAAAGGTGGCCGAGCGATTTACGGACGGGGCGCAGCGCGCGGGGCTCGTGGTGTGGCCGAACACCGGCCACGTGAACGGCGTCGACGGCGACATCATCATGCTCGCGCCGCCCTTCGTGATCGAGCCCGCACAGATCGATGAGCTGGTGACACTGTTCCGCATTGCATACGACGACTCGGTCGCCGGCGCCCTGGCGACGACATGATTCCCACTCCGAGCGATATGACCGCAGCGATACTGCCGAAGATCACGTACACCTCGACCAACGTCGACCTCGAGCAATTCCACGCGCTGTTCGACGAGGCGCTCGTGCGCGTGCGTGGAGCGAGCGGCAAGCAATACCCGATGTACATCGACGGCAAGGCAGTGACGACGACCGCGGAGCAACTCGTCGACGTATCGCCGATCGATACCACGCGGGTGCTCGGAAGCTTTCACACCGCGCGCCCGGAGCAGATCGATCTCGCGGTGAAGGCTGCGCGCGCCGCGGCAAAGGGATGGGCGGCGCGCAGCGCGGAGGAGCGCATAGCGCCGCTCCGCCGCGCGGCCGAGCTCATTCGCGAGCGCAAGTTCGAGCTCGCGGCGATCATGAGCATAGAAGTAGGGAAGAGCAGGCTCGAGGCAATGGGCGACGCCGAGGAGTCGGCGGATCTCATCGACTACTACTGCCAGCAGCTCCAGGATGCGCATGGCTTCGTGCGCGAGATGGCGCGCATGACGCCGATCGAGCGCAACATCGACGTACTGCGACCCTTTGGCGTCTTCGCGTGTATCGCGCCATTCAACTTCCCGCTCGCGCTCTCGGCGGGAATGTCATCCGCTGCGCTCGTCGCCGGCAACACGATCGTCTACAAGCCCGCCGAAGAGACGCCGTGGACTGGGCTGAAGCTCTACGAGATCTACCGCGACGCCGGACTTCCCGCCGGGGTGTTCAATCTCATCCAGGGACACGGTCATCTCATCGGCGATGCGATCTGGCGCCACCCCGGAGTCGATGGCGTCGTCTTCACGGGATCGAAGGAGGTGGGGATGCGCATCCTCGCGGAGTTCAGCGCAAAGTGGGCACGCCCCTGCCTCCTCGAACTCGGCGGCAAGAATGCCACGATCGTGATGGACAGCGCCGACATCGACATGGCGGCCGAGGGCGTGATGAAGTCGGCGTTCGGCATGCAGAACCAGAAGTGCTCGGCGACGTCGCGTGTGTACGTGCACAGGTCGGTGGCGAAGGCATTCACCGATGCGCTGATCGCGAAGACGGAGACGCTCGTGATCGGCGATCCTTCGGAGCGTGACGTGTATTTCGGGCCCGTGATCAACGAGCAGTCGGTGATTCGCTACGAGAAG
The DNA here is from genome assembly GCA_040006195.1 of Gemmatimonadota bacterium. Taxonomy (GTDB): domain Bacteria; phylum Gemmatimonadota; class Gemmatimonadetes; order Gemmatimonadales; family Gemmatimonadaceae; genus FEN-1250. Next base: position 1,764 of record JBDTXL010000180.1, read on the forward strand.
GCGGTGGCGCAGGCGAAGGGCGAAGGGAAGGTCCTCGCCGGGGGCACACGCCTCACACGGGGAGCGCAGGCGAGGGGACACTATGTTTCCCCTGCGATCGTGACGGCTCCGCTCGAGAGCTCGCTTTTCCGCACCGAGCTGTTCGCGCCGCTGCTCGTGATCGGCGAGGTCGGATCCTTCGAGGAGGCGATCGCCGAGAGCAACAAGTCGGAGTACGGGCTCACTGCGGGGATCTACAGCGGCAGCGATGAGGAGGTCGCGCGCTTCTTCGACGAGATCGAAGCGGGAGTGTGCTACGCCAACAAGCGCACCGGCGCCACGACTGGCGCGTGGCCCGGAGCGCAGGCGTTCACGGGGTGGAAGGGCTCCGGGTCCTCCGGAAAAGGCGGATGCGGCCCGTACTATGTAATGCAGTTCATGCGCGAGCAGAGTCGCACGACCATACACGCACCGGATAAAAATTCATGACGGCCACCGTTGGCCCCACCAGCGCTCCCGCCGCGATGCGGAACTACCCGCACATCGTTACTCCCGTGCCGGGCCCGAATGCGCGCCGTATCGTCGAGCAGGACGAGGCGTTCGCCTCGCCGTGCTACATCAAGGAGTATCCGCTCGTCATCGCGCGTGGCGAGAAGGCAATGGTGGAGGACGTCGATGGAAATCGCTTCCTCGACTTCATGGCGGGGATCGCGGTCGCATCTACGGGCTACGGTCATCCGAAGGTCATCTCGGCGATCAAGGCGCAGGCGGACACGTTTCTGCACATCTGCGGATCGGATTTCTATTTCGAGGGGCTCGCGACGCTGTTCGAGCGGCTCGCGAAGCTCGCGCCCGGCCCAAGCAGGAAGCGGGTGTTCCTCTCGAACTCCGGTGCGGAGGCGGTGGACGGGGCGATCAAGCTCGCTCGCAACTCGACGCGCCGCGCGGGGCTGATCGCGTTCAAGGGTGCATTCCACGGGCGCACGTACGGCGCGATGAGTCTCACCTCGAGCAAGGTGAAGCAGCACGCGGGCTTCGGTCCGCTGCTCTCCGAGGTCTATCACGTGCAGTACGCGAACCCGTACCGCTGCGAATGCGGTGAGGCGCACTCGGACTGCCACATCCACAGCATCGGTGCAATCGAGGAGCTGTTCGCGCGCCAGGTCGACCCGCGCGATGTCGCGGCGATCTTCGTCGAGCCGATTCAGGGTGAGGGCGGATACATCGTGCCGCCGCCGCAATTTCTTCCGGCGCTGCGCGCGTTGTGCGACAAGCACGGAATTCTGCTCGTGTGCGACGAGATCCAGTGCGGCGTCGGTCGCACCGGGAAGATGTGGGCGACGGAGTTCGCCGGCATCGAGCCCGACATCCTGCTCACCGCGAAGGGGCTCGCCTCCGGCATGCCGCTCGGCGCCATCATCGCGAAGGAATCCATTACGAAGTGGGAGAGCGGTGCGCACGGCTCGACGTTCGGGGGAAATCCGGTGGCGGTCGCCGCGGCGATGGCGACGCTCGACGTCATCGAGCAGGAATTGCTGCCGAAGGTTCCCGCGCTCGGCGAGAAGTTGATCGGCGCGATGCGTGATCTGCAGAAGAAGCATCCGTCGATCGGGGATGTGCGCGGTCTGGGGCTCATGATAGGCGTCGAGTTCGTGAAGGATCGCGCGACGCGCGAGCCGGCGCCGGAGCTCGCACGCGCGCTGGTCGAGAAGGCGTTCGAGGAGGGATTGCTACTTCTTACGTGCGGCAAAAGCACGCTCCGCCTGGCGCCGCCGCTCGTGATCGATGAGCAGGACATCGACATCGCGGTTGCGATCATCGATCGCGCGCTGACATCGCTGACGTGAGCGGGGCGGCGCCGGTGGCATCGGGGATGCCGAAGGCGTCGAAGGTCGTCTCGATGCGCGACGCGATAGCGCGCTTCGTGCACGACGGGGACACGGTCGTCATCGAGGGCTTCACGCATCTGATCTGTTTCGCAGCGGGTCACGAGATCATCCGGCAGAAACGCCGCGACCTCGTGCTCTGCCGGCTCACCCCCGACCTCATCATCGACCAGCTGA
>JBDTXL010000181.1:0-3831 GCA_040006195.1 Gemmatimonadota bacterium
GCAGGTGCGCTCGCGCGCCATGTCGTCTCGAGCGGCCTGCGCTTCGCTGGCATACAGGCCTACCAGGGCGGAGCTCAGCATCTGCGCGGCGCGGATGAGCGCGAGGGTGCAGTGCACAGCGCCGCCGCTTTGGTGCGCGCGGCGCAGACGAGCATGGCATCGGCCGGCATCGCGTGCCCGCTCGTGACCGGCGGGGGCACCGGCACCTTTGTCTTCGAGGCCGCGAGCGGCGCCTTTGGCGAGATGCAGGTCGGCAGTTATCTGTTCATGGATGGAGACTATGCAGACAATGAACCGGCCGACCATGCGCCGCGGTTCGAGCAGGCCCTGTTCGTCAAGTCGCAGGTGATGAGCCGCCGCGCAGCGCACGTGGTGGTCGACGCCGGGCTCAAGGCGTACGCGGTGGACTCCGGGCTGCCGCGAGTCTGGCGGCGCGAGCTCGAGCTGTTCAACTTCGGCGACGAGCACGGCATCCTGAGGCGGAGCGGCAGTGACTCGACTGCCGATCTTCCTCTGCTCGGCGATACCGTGTGGCTAGTGCCGGGGCACTGCGATCCAACCGTCAGTCTTCACGACGAGTATGTGGCGGTGCGCGGTGGGTTGGAACGGGGCGTCGTCGAGGCGCTGTGGCCAGTGGACACCCGCGGCTGTCTGCTCTGAAGTAGCGTGAGCTGCAGCGCGTAGACTCGCTTCGTGCGCGGCTCGAGGTGACGTTGCGCAGCCCGCTGTATCTCGATCTATCGCTGGAACGATGCCAGCGTCGCGCCCATCGCGTCGATCGTCGACTTCGCATTCCAGCGGTCGACTCCGTTGTAGATGAAAGCGAAGGCGAGCATCTCGCCGTTTTTCGCGGTGACGTAGCCGCCGAGTGAAATGACGCTATTCGTCGTCCCCGTCTTGGCGTGGAGATTTCCCTGTGCAGGCGTGGCGCGCATGCGATGGCGCAGGAGCTCCGACTGTCCGGCGATCGGCAGCGACGTGTGGAACGCGTCCTTCCAGGGCGCCTTGTTCGCATACGAGAGCAGCTGCACGAGTGCGCGCGGAGTGATCTTATCAAGCACGGAAAGCCCGCTGCCGTCGGCGGCAAACACGGCGCCCGGTGCGGCGCCGACCTTCGTCGTCATGAAGCTCTGTAGCAGCTTGTTCGCGCTCTCCACCGAGCCCACCGAGTTCGGTGACGCGTTGCGTCCCGCATCACGGAAGAGCAGCTCGGCATAGTGGTTGATGCTCTCGCCGTTCATCACGTCGAGCATCTGTCCGATCGACGGCGAGTTGAGCCCCGTCACCTTCACCGCGCTCGAAGGCGTCGCGGCGAACGCAGTCGTACCGTCGATCGTGACACCGCGCGCCTGCAGCGCACGGCGGAACGCGCCGGCGCAGAAGGCCGTCGGATCTTCGACGACGAGCTGGTAGCCTCGCTCGCCGGCTTTCGCGCCGATCGTTCCCGACACCTCAATCACGCCTGCGGCCGTCGTGTGCGCGCTGATGCGCGCGCCGTTACCGGCAACGGTACGCACGGTCGAGGCGACGGGAAGCGTCGTCGCGGGATCGAGCGTCACCGTCGCGCCGGTTTTGCCGCTTCCCGGCTTCACGCGCACGATTACGAGATTCTCGTTCAGCGAAAGAGCGGAGATGCGTGCCGCGTAGCCGGACTGCAGGTATCGGGTTTGCCATCCCTCGGGGATGCGCTGCGTGTCGAAGGCACTCGCGTCTGCGATCAGCGTGCCGGTGACCCGCTTCACGCCGGCGTTGGAGACGAGCTGGGCGAGCGCATCCATCGCGCCGCCGTTGCCGGTGATGAAGCGCTTGGACAGTGCGGGATCGCCATCGCCGCGAATGATGAGATTTCCGCGCAGCGTGCCGTCGGTGCCAAGTGTTCCGTCGCGGAGGACGTCGGTGCTGAACTGGTGCGCGGCGCCGAACTGGTCGAGCGCGAGAGCCGTCGTAAAGAGCTTCATGTTCGACGCGGGCTGCAGCGGCTCGTCGGGATTGACCGTGTAAAGCGTGTCGTTGCGCGAAAGGGAGAGCACGACGACGCCCCAGGTGCCATTGCGGACGCGACTCATCATGAGCTGGTGCAGGTCGCTGACGAGCTCGAGCTCACTGGCGGGCGACTCGAAATGGATCGCGGCGACCGCTCTCGTCTCGCGGCGGGCGCGCCGGCGGGGGCGGTGCTTGGTGTCGTCGGTGGGCTGGCGGAGCGATGGCACGCTCAGCGCGGCCGGTGCGGCAGCAACGCTTTCGGATGGCGTAGCGAGCACAACAGTGAGCGGCAGCGCCAACAGGGCGCTGCGGAGAATTACTCTGAGCGTAATGGAGCGGAGAATTGATGACAAGTGCAACGCCGGCATGATGTTAGGATAGCGAAAGCTAGTACGTCCCGGGCGGTGGAAACTCATGCGTCAGCACGCGCACGTCAACCCTGTCACTACGAGCCGGAAGGGGGCTCCGTCACAAATTTGCGCGACGTAACCAGACCTCTCCATACCCTCAAACTTTGACGATGATTCCGCGCCGGTGCATGAGGTGGAGGCCGGCGTAGAAGACCGCGACGTAGAGGAGCGCGAACAGGAGGCTCGAGTCGCGCGGATCGGTGAAGAGCGGGGCAAGCGTCGATTCGTAAAATGCGCTCTGAATCGACACCAGGGTTCCGTTTCGCGGCACCTTCACCAGCGTATAGATGAAGCGCGAGAGCACACCCGACGCCACGAAGGCCACGATGGGGTTCATGCCGAACGGGATGAACGGCTTCGTCCACGCGCGCCATCCTCGCACGTCGACCAGCCACGCGCAGGTCGCGATCGCGACGCACGCCATCCCGGCCGTGAAGAGCACGTAGGAGCTCGTCCACAGATTCTTTCCGAGCGGAAACGACCACGCCCAGACGAGCCCCGCGACCACCCCGAGCGAGCCGACGGCGAACAGGGCCGCGAGCCGTTCGTGGAGCGCGCGCGGCTCGGAGATCCAGCGGCCCGCGAGTACGCCGAGCATCGTCGTGCCGACTGCGGGAATCGTCGAGAGAATTCCTTCGGGATCCCAGATGCCGCCGCCGCCGATCCACATGTGAGTGGGCCCGATGACCGTTCGATCGACCCACGCGTCCAGCGATGCGCCGGGGTCGCCGAGCAGGAGCGCGCCCATGCCGTGCCCCGGTACCGGGATCAGCGTGAGCGCGAGCCAGTAGCCAACGAGCAGCAGGGCGATGATCCAGAGCTGATGCTTCACGCTCGCGCGGCGAGTGAGCAGCGCGCCGAACAGGTAGCACACCCCGATCCGCTGCAGCACGCCGGTCACGCGCCAATGCGAGACGTCGAGTGGCACGGTGGTGGAATCGAAGACCGCGCCGCCCGGGAGATGCAGAAAGAACTGATGATAGGGAAATCCTGTCATCAGGAGTCCGACGCCCACGATCGTGAGCGCTCGCCGCGCCGTTTGTCGCATGATGGCGCCGTCGCTCTCACCGCGCGCACGTCGCGACTCGCGCGAGAGATAGGTGGTGACGCCGACGATGAAGAGAAAAAAGGGGAAGATGAGATCGGTGGGCGTCCAGCCGAACCACGGCGCGTGCTCGAGCGGCTCGTAGATCGAAGCCCAGCTCCCCGGATTGTTCACGAGGAGCATTCCGGCGACGGTAATCCCCCGAAACACGTCGAGCGACAGAAGTCGCTCGCGAGTATGAGGCACTGTCACCGGAGCGACATCAGAATTGGATCTTGATGTGGTTGAAGAGAAAGAGCAGACCGACGATGATGAACGAGGCTATCAGGAGCGGGCCGATGAAGAGCGCGCGGAAGAGCTTCGCGTCGTACTTGAGATGCATGTAGAACATCA
>JBDTXL010000182.1:0-1772 GCA_040006195.1 Gemmatimonadota bacterium
TGAATGCCGCAATGATCTCGGGCCCGGAGTAGCCGCCCTCGACGAGCTGCAGCACATCCCTGTGCATCGCAGGCGACACCTGACAGGAGAAGTCGGTGGTGCGACAGGTGTAGACGTCGAGATTGCAGCCGCACTGGCAGTGAATGTGGTGCTCGAGCTCGTCGCGCTGCGCCTGATTCATCACCGCCGCGCCCTTCGGCGGCAGGATCACCGACTTGAAGCGGTCGGCCTCCATCACCGTGTTCGCGGCGCCGGTATTCGCCTGCCCATCCTGCGCGCTGTCCGGCGCACCGGCCTGCGCACCTTCCTGCGCACGCGCGACCCGACTCGCGACGAGCGTCGCCGCACCAGCCGCCGCGGCCGCGAAGAAGCGGCGGCGCGTCAGCACCGAATCCGTCATGACGTCTGCTCCGCCGGCTGCAGCACCGTCGAGTACCCCGCCTGCGCGCGCCGCTTCTCGGCCTGGGGCCACATCACGATCAGCCCGCCGATCGCCATGATCAATCCGCCGTACCACACCCACCACACGAGCGGATTGAAGGTGATGCGCATCTCGGCCGTGTCCTCACCGATCACGCCCGCGAGCACGACGTACACGTCCTCGCGAACGCCTTCCATGATGCCGACCTCGGTCGCCGGCTGGAACGTCGGCGCGCCACGGCTGTCCATGTACTGCCGCTTCTCGGTCTTGATGACGCCGACCTTCTCGCCGTTGCGATACGAATCGAGCAGCACCGCCGTCGTCTGGCGATTGAGCTCATCGTAGCGCGACACGCCCTGGCTCACGAAGCGCCACTGGTTTCCATACGGATCGGTCGCCGCGTACGTCTCGCCGCCTTTGAGCGTGACGTCGAACTCCTCCTTGAACGCGAGCCCCGCGAAGGCCGCGAAAAGAATCACGATGCCGACGTGAACGATGTAGCCGCCGTAGCGCCGGCGATTGCGCGCGACGAGACGGAAGAGCGCCATCACCGGATTCTCGTTGTACATGCGACATCGCGCCCCGATCCCCTTCCAGAACTCCTGCACGATCGTTCCGCTCACGAAGCCGCACAGCGTGTACGCGACGAGCGCGCCGACGTCGCGCATGCCGAGCGCGAAGAGCGCGGCGCCGGCGGTAATACCCGCGAGCAGCGGCCCGGTGAACTGTCGCTTGAGATTCTCCGCACTCGCGCGTCGCCACGCGATGAGCGGACCAATCCCGGTGAGCGCGAGCAGCGCGAGCCCGAGCGGAATGTTGACCTTGTTGAAGAACGGCGGGCCGACCGTGATCTTGTTGTTCGTCACTGCTTCGCTGAGAATCGGGAAGAGCGTTCCCCAGAGCACGGCGAACGCGATGCCGACGAGCAGCAGATTGTTGAAGAGGAAGCTCGCCTCTCGGCTCACGAGGCTCTCGAGCTCCGCCTTCGCCTCGAGATCGTTGAGGCGCGTCGAGACGAGATACACCGTGGCCGCGATCGCCAGCACGAGAAAGCCGAGGAACCAGTAGCCGACGTTCGACTGCGCGAACGAGTGCACGCTCGAGATGATCCCGCTGCGCGTGATGAAGGTGCCGAGGATCGCCATGAGGAATGCGGAGACGACGAGCGTCACGTTCCATTTGCGCAGCATCCCGCGCTTCTCCTGCACCATGATCGAGTGCAGAAACGCGGTATTGATCAGCCACGGCAGGAACGACGCGTTCTCGACGGGATCCCACGCCCAGTAGCCGCCCCACCCGAGCTCGACGTACGCCCACCACATGCCGAGGATGATTCCCGTCGTGTTGAAGA
>JBDTXL010000183.1:0-3261 GCA_040006195.1 Gemmatimonadota bacterium
GCACGACGTGCATCGTCGGCTTTCCGGGCGAGACCGAGAGCGACTTCGAGCAGCTCTGCGATCTACTCGAAGAAGTTCGCTTCGAGCGCGTGGGCGCTTTCACTTACTCGCCGCAGGAAGGCACGAGCGGCGCGCTCCTCGAGGACGATGTGCCGATGCCGGTGAAGCGCGACAGGCTCGAGCGGCTCACCGAGCTGCAGCGCGCGATAACGGCCGAGCGGTACGAGCGGCACATCAATTGCCCGGTGCGAGGAATCATCGATCGCATCGATGAGATCTCGGGGCAAGCGATTGGCCGAACCGTGTGGCAGGCCGACGACATCGACGGCATCACCCGCTTTCACGGCGCCGCGGCTCCGGGCTCCATCGTCGATTGCATCATTGAAGATGTCGCGGATGACTACGACTTCGTCGCGCACATCGTGCGCGTGCTCGACGCGCCGGCCGGCCTCGCGCCCGCTGTCCGCGCGGGGCGCTCACTCCCCGTCATGGCTGCCGCCGTCACCGCCAGCTACGGACGGTGACCTCCCGCTCCGCTCGGATCATCGCCCGCGCGCGCGCCGTCATGCCGGGCGGGGTCAGCTCGCCGGTACGTGCATTCGGTGGAGTCGGCGGCGATCCATTCATCGTCGCACGAGGTGAAGGGGCGCGCATCTGGGATGTGGATGACAACGAGTACCTCGATTTCGTACTCTCGTGGGGCCCGCTCATCCTCGGCCACGCCGCGCCCGCCGTGCTCGATGCGCTCGACGAGACGATGCGTCGCGGCACCAGCTTCGGCATCACCACGGAGCTCGAGGTCGAGCTTGCGGAGCTGATCACGCAGCGGCTGCCGCACGTCGAGATGATCCGCTTCGTGTCGAGCGGCACCGAAGCGACCATGAGCGCACTGCGCCTCGCGCGTGCTGCCACGGGACGCGATGCCTTCCTGAAGTTCGACGGCTGCTATCACGGACATGCGGACTCCTTCCTCGTGCGCGCAGGCTCCGGCGTTGCGACGCTCGGACTTCCGAACTCCCCCGGCGTTCCGGATGCCGTCGCATCCCTTACGCGCGTCGCGCCCTTCAACGATGTCGAGGCCGTGCGCACGATCGCTCGCGAGCAGCCGCTCGCCGCGATCATCGTCGAGCCGCTCGTCGGCAACTCGGGCTTCATTCCGCCCGATCCCGCCTTTCTTCCCGCGCTGCGCGACATCGCCACGGAGACCGGAGCGCTCCTCATCTTCGACGAGGTGATGACCGGCTTTCGCATCGCGCCGGGCGGCGCGCGCGAGCGCTTCGGCGTCACGGCAGACCTCACGACGCTCGGCAAGGTGATCGGTGGCGGCCTTCCGCTCGCCGCGTACGGCGGGCGTCGCGAGCTCATGGAGATGATCGCGCCGCAGGGCTCGGTCTATCAGGCGGGCACGCTCTCCGGCAATCCGCTCGCGATGGCCGCGGGGCTCGCGACGCTGCGCGCACTCACCCCGTCGCTGCACGCGCGCATCGAGGCGCGCACGGCGCGCCTCGTCGCGGGTCTCGTCGCGAGTGCCGCGCGACACGGCGTGCCGTTCTCCGCCGCGCACGCGGGCTCGATGTTCGGCTTCTTCTTCCAGCGCGAGCCCGTGCGCGACTTCGCGAGCGCGAAGGGGAGCGATCTCGCCGCCTTCAAGCGCTTCTTCCACTCGGCGCTCGAGCGCGGAGTGTACCTCGCGCCATCGCCGTACGAGGCCGCGTTCATGTCCGCGGCGCACGGTGATGCGGAAGTCGACCTCGCGCTCGAGAAGCTCGACGCCGCGATGCGTGTGGCGCGTGCGTAGCCGCGCTCCGCTCGCACTCGTGGCGCTCGCAATGATCGTGACAGCCGTCGCGTGCGGCGGGCGACCGCGGTCCCCGAATGCCGAGGAGCCGCGCACGGTGCGCGATACGGTCATTCCGAAGGTGGTGGCCGAGACGCTGCCGAAGCAGGAAAAGATCGAGGATGTGAACGCGCCCGAAGAGCCGGGGCTGCTCGACAACTCCCAGGTGGTGCGAATCGCACTCGCCGCCGGCGTTCCGCGCGTGACGATCTCGGCCACCGGCGAGTGGAAGCTCTACGACAGCAACGGCGAGAGCACGCTCCTCCACGGCGACGGCGGCGAACAGTGGATCATCGAGCCGGAGCGCGGCGGATTGCGCGCGTCGCGCCTCGACGGCACGCCGAGCGGCGTGCGTCCCGCGCCATTCATCGCGCGCTCGATCGCGCGCGGCTCGTATCTGATCGTGAACGGAAAGCGTTATCGCGGCGAGGTCGCGGTGATCCCGGCGCCCGGGGGCATCTCGGTGATCAACCGCGTGTACATGGAGGATTATCTGCGCGGTGTGGTCCCGCTCGAGATCGGACAGCATCGCACCGAGGATGAGCGCGCGGCGGTAGAGGCGCAGGCGGTCGCCGCGCGCAGCTACGCATACACGCATCTCGTGAGCGAGCGGGCGCGCTCCTACGATATGGTCGCCACGGTGCTCGACCAGGTCTATGGCGGCGCGGACGCCGAGGGTGCGATATCGGATCGCGCAGTGTTCGGCACCACGCGCATCGTGCTCACGTATAACGGCCGCATAATCAACGCGCCCTATCACTCCACGTGCGGCGGCACGACGTCGGCGGCGAGCGAAGTGTGGAAGGAGGGTGACGAGCCCTATCTCATCGCCGTGAGCGATCGCATCCCCGGCACCGCGGATCGCTACTATTGCGACCCATCGCCGGTCTTTCGCTGGACGCGCACGTACGATCAGAACACCCTCCGCGCGACGCTCGACAAGTATCTCCGGAGCTACGCCGCGGTGTCATCCGATGGGATCGGCGCCGTGCGCTCCGTCGAGGTCGAGAGCCGCACACCCTCGGGGCGCGTCAAGATGCTCGGCATCTCCACCTCGCGCGGGCACTTCTCCCTGCGCGCCAACGACATTCGCTTCGTCCTTCGCTCGGCGGGTGGCGAGATACTGAACAGCACATACTTTTCCGTCGAGAGTCGGCAGGGGCCCGATGGCGGACTTTCGTCGCTGTCCATTCAGGGGCACGGGAACGGTCACGGAATTGGCATGTGTCAGTGGGGGGCGATCGGCCGCGCGCGCGCGGGCGCCGACTACCGAACCATTCTGCGCACTTATTATCCGGGGACATCAGTTGCGTCGGTCGTTAGGTAATCCCGCCTTCGAATTCGCCGGTGTGCTCGTTGTCGCGCTTGCGCTCGCAACGATGCCCGCGAGCGCGCAGAACGTCTTTCAGCGCCTCGATCTCGAC
>JBDTXL010000184.1:0-1668 GCA_040006195.1 Gemmatimonadota bacterium
AGCAAGTGCAAAGTGGCGCCTGCGCGAGACATCGTGCAAGTGCCAAAGCGTGCCATTTCAGGGCTTCGGCTGCAACCCGACCACCCAGCGGTCGCCGCTCTCCTCCACCTCGAGCGTACGACCGTCCGTCCGGCAGACGATTGACCCCTCCAGATCCGTGCGCAGCACCGCGGCACCCACTCCGGCGAGCGAGCGGAGCGTGCTCGCGCTCGGGTGCCCGTACATGTTCCCAGCGCCCACCGAGATGAGCGCAATGCGCGGATGCACTCGCGCGAGAAAGTCAGGCGTGCTGCTCGTGTTGCTTCCATGATGCCCGACCTTGAGCACGTCCGCTCGCAGCGAGTCGCCGTATTGCTCGACGAGTCGCTCCTCCTCCCCCTTCTCCGCATCGCCCATCATCAGCATCCGTATCGCACCATACTCAGCACGCACCACCACGCTTCCAGCATTGGGATCCTTGAGCCCGATCATCCACGCCGAGTCCGGGGCGAGCACGTGCACGCGTACCCCGTCGACGACGAGCGAGTCGCCCGGATGCACGCGCCGCCACGCGACCTGCTGCTCGCTCGCAGCGACGAGCGATGCGCGATACGGCGGGCTCGTTCCCGCGTAGGCGCCGTCCCAGTACGCAGTCGGGTGCAATCCGGCAATCACGCTCGCCCCGCCGCCCACATGATCGGCGTGCGGATGCGACAGCACGAAGAGCACGACATCGCCGCCGCGTCGGCGGAGATATGGAATGACCGTGGCGCGCCCAGCGTCGCCGCCGGTCCAGTTTCGTCCGGCATCGAAGAGGAGCCATCGTCCGGCAGGCGTGCGCAGCGCGATCGCGTCGCCCTGGCCGACATCGATCATGTGCAACTCCATGCGGCCATCGCGTACGGGCCAGAGCGGGCGCCAAGCGGCCAAGGTGAGCGCGCTGAGCGAGATCGCGATCGCACGCGCGGGCGCGCGACTCATGCACGCGACGAGCATGGCGATGCTCGCGCTGCCGGCGAGAATCGCAGTGGCGAGCGTTGGCGCGACGGTGAGCGCCGCGAAGGGAACGCTCGCGCCGACGGTAGCGATCGTGTCGAGCGCGAGGAGGAGCGGATGGCACGCGTCGGCGAGGAGCATGCCGAGCGCGCGCAGCGGCGAGACTGCGACGGCGAGAAAGAGCGCGGGCTGAAGCACGGCGACGACCGGCGTCGCGAGGATATTCGTAATCGGCGCCACGAGGCTGACTCGCCCAAAGGTCCAGGCGACGAGCGGAGCGCTCGCGCAGGAGGCGACGCACGATGTGAGCAGCGCGCGCGCGAGCGAGCCGCGCGTGCCGGTCCACGTGGCGGGGATCACGCGCTTGCCTAACGCGCCACTCGCGACGAGCCCCGCCATCCCGAGCACGCTCAGCTGGAAGCCGAGGTCGAGCACCGTGGCGGGGCTGACCAACGGCACTGCCGCGCCGAGTGCGAGCGCGGCCCACGGCGAGGTGGGTCGTTGCAGCATGCGGCACAGCGATCGCACGCCGAGCATCACGCCAGACCGCACGGCCGGCGCCGGGAGCCCGATGACCGCGATATAGAGCGCTGTGATGACGAGCGTCGCGATGCTCGCGGTGGAGGGGCGAAGGCGCACCATGCGGCAGAGGAGCTCGACCGCCATTGCGATGATGGCGACGTGGAGCCCGGA
>JBDTXL010000185.1:0-2367 GCA_040006195.1 Gemmatimonadota bacterium
GACGATGCGTTCCCGGTTGTTCGGAGCGGTCATGAGGCGGGGGTTACGGGAGGGGGATTCGGCGTGCGAACAGCAATGGAAATATACACCGCCGAGGCGGCTTCAGCAAGCCGAAATACACCAGATAATGTGTTTCACCGCAACAACTTACGAGCGATCATCAGCCCGCTGCGTCTTCCGCCTCGAGCGATGCCTCGTCGACCTCCTCGACCTCCTTCGATTCGCGCGCAGCCCGCTTGGCATTCTCCCACGCGATCGTCTCCCGTTCCGCGCGCAAACGCTCGTACCATTCGCGCGTGATCTCTCCCGCGAGCTTCTGATTGCCGAGTCCGAAGGAGAGCGCGAACGCCAGGGCGAGCGCGCCGAAGATGATCGCGAAGGCGGTCGTCACGATCTCGGTGGCTATCCCGAGTTCCTGCAGCGCCATGAAGATCGCGAGGATGATCACCCCCGCTCGCCCCACGCGCGCGAGCGTCGGCCCGCCGGGAATTGAGCCCGCGCTCGCCATCAGGAGTCCGTCGACGAACTCGCCGAGCACTATCCCGACGAGGATGATCACGAGCGCCGCGATCACACTCGGGATGTAGCTCACGAGCTCGGAGAAGACGTTCGTGAGCGACGACAGTCCGAGCGCGTTCGCCGCGACGAGGATGACCACGAACATCACGAACCAGAACGCGATGTTTCCGAGGAGTCGCGACGGCGTTCGCCGCCATCCCGTGCGCTCGACGGCATCGAGCACGCCGCCTCGCTTGAGCCACATGTTGATGCCGAGCTTGTTCAGTCCGCGATCGATCGCCCGCTCGATGAGCTTCGCGAGCAGATACCCCGCGAAGAGGATGACGAGCGCGCCGAGCAGCGCGGGGATGTACAGCGCGAGCTGATCGAAGCTGACTTGCAGGCGACCCAGAAATTCCACGACACGCTCCCGGCGAATCGCCGGCTAAGGATTGTCCCGGGCGGCGAACATCAGCTTCGCCGGCGCGAAGCTGCGCTTGTGACCGCCCGTGCCGAGCTGGCCGTTGGCATTCGACCCCCAGCAATACACGGTATGATTCGCGGAGAGCGCGCAGCTGTGCGCTCTCCCGGAGGAGAGCGCGACGAACTTCGTATTCCCCGCGACCGGAGCTGGCACCGTCGCGTCTGCGGCGCGCCCCGCGAGCTGCCCATCATCGTCCGCGCCCCAGCACTGCACGACGCCGCCTTTCGTGAGCGCGCACGTGAACTCGCGACCCGCCGATACCGCGACGTAGCGAGAGTCTCCGATCACGGCGCTCGGACCGAGCGGCTCACGGAAGCCGCTTCCAAGCTGCCCGTGATCGTTGCTCCCCCAGCAGTAAAGCACTCCACCCGTGGAGATCGCGCAGCTGTGCGTGGGGCCGGTCGCGACGGTCGTGAAGTGCAGCGTGTCCATTGGCTGGCGAAGCGGCAGCGCGCACAGCCCCGGACCATCGTCGCTCTGACACGCATCGCCCGATTCGATTCCGAGCCCGCCACCGTTGTTGAGTCCCCAGCAGTACAACTTCCCTTCCAGGGTTATTGCGCAGCTGTTGTGCGAGCCCGCACTGACGAAGCTCCACTCGAGCTGCGGCGCGACCTGCACCGCCGGCGAATATTTGCTGAAGAGACTCAGCCCGAGCTCGCCGTGCTGGTTCTCTCCCCAGCAGTAGAGCTTTCCATCGGCGGTGATCGCGCATGTGTGATTCTCGCCGGCGGAGATGCGCACGAAGGGCGGCACCTTCTGCACGCGATACGGCTCGGGGATCGTTCCGAGCGTGTCGCTGCCGAGCTGCCCAGCGATGCTCGAGCCCCAGCAGTACGCCGCGCCGTCGGTGGTCAGGCCGCAGCTGTGCGTGCCCCCTGCGCTCACCGAGCGCCACTTCAGACCCTCGCCCACCGCGACCGGCAACGTCCGCTCCGTGGAGCCGCTGTCGCCGAGCTGCCCCTGGTCGTTCCGCCCCCAACAGAAAAGCTCGGCGCTCTCCGCCACACCGCACGTGTGCCCGGCGCCCGCGTTCACCATGCTGAACGCCGGCGACGCAATCATCGCGGGAAGCGGCTCCTCCGGCGGCGCCTCGCGCACGGGCGCCTTCTGCTCGACCACGGGCGCAGCGACGGGCTTCTTCGGTGTCGCGTCCGTGGAGCACGCGACGACGAGCAGGAGACTGGCGAGCGGCGACCAACGCATCACGGTGACACCAGTGGGAGAGATCAGTTTCGCGTTCCGCGCTTCACGTCGAATATGGCACTGCGCTTACAGTGCGGACAGATGAGCCACTCGCGCCGGCGCGCGTAGCCGAGCCCGAACGAGCCGCCGCCGATCGGCCGCGTCGTGAGCGTGACCTCGCATCGTGGACACGCGGGCGC
>JBDTXL010000186.1:0-1798 GCA_040006195.1 Gemmatimonadota bacterium
GATCCCGATCGCCATCGCCACGCCTGCTTCAACAAGTCCGAGATCGTCGAGGTCGTCGCCTTTCTCACGGGCATCACGAGCGTGTTCACGTCGGTGAAGAACGTCTTCTTCCCGACGGCCGGCGTGAAGCACGGCGGAGCTGCGGACAGCATCGAAGTGCAGGGGGAGCCGGGCGCCAAGCTCGAGTCGATGCCCGAGAAGTACACGACGCGCGACATGGCGATCTTGCTCGGCTGGCAAGTGGTGCTGATCGGCGGACTCTCGTGGGCGATCGGCTGGTGGGCATATCCGGTGCTGTGGCTCCTCCCCGTGTTCGTCTTCACCTATCTCGGCGACAACCTCCGATCGTTCGTCGAGCACTCGCATCCCGAAGCAGATGTGAAGGCCGACGGGCATCGCCTCGTCACGCACACGAGCAATCGTCTCGAGCGTCTGTTCGTGGCGCCAATGAACATGAACTTCCATGCCGCTCATCATCTCTGGGTCGGCATCCCGTACTACAATCTGCCGCACGCCGATCGCCTCATGCGGCAACATCCCGGATCGTCGGCGCTCGAGTGGCGGCGCAGCTACACCGCATATCTCTGGCGGTACATGCGCGCCACTCCTCTCGATGAGTGCAAGGGGGGACAATGACGACGACCACCGCGCGATTCACACGCTTCGCCCCGCCGCTCGGCGCCGGCACGCCCGAGCTTTCGATCGTGATGCCGTGCCTCAACGAGGCCGACACACTGGCGATCGTGATCGGAAAGGCTCAGCGCGCGATCAACGAGAACGGAATCAACGCCGAGATCGTGATTGCAGACAACGGCAGCACCGATGGCTCGCAGGAGATCGCCCGCACGCTCGGCGTGCGCGTGATCGCGGTCGATCAGCGCGGCTACGGCGCGGCGCTCATGGGCGGGATCAACGCAGCGCGCGGCATGTACGTGATGATGGGGGACGCGGACGACAGCTACGACTGGGGAGAGATCCCGCGCTTTCTCGCGAAGCTCCGCGAGGGGTTCGACCTCGTGCAGGGATGCCGCCTCGAGACCGGCGGCGGAACGGTGAAGCCCGGTGCAATGCCCTTTCTGCATCGCTGGTGGGGAAATCCGATGTTCAGCGCTCTCGCGCGCTGGTGGTTCCGCACGCCGATCCACGACATTCACTGCGGCATGCGTGCGTTCCGACGCGACATGTGGCTGACGCTCGACCAGCGCTGCACCGGGATGGAATTCGCTTCGGAGATGGTGATCAAGGCGAGCCTCTTTCAGGCGAAGACGGCCGAGATTGCGATCACGCTGTCGCCGGATGGCCGCACGGCGCATCCGCCGCATCTCAAGACGTTCCGCGATGGCTGGCGGCATCTCCGATTCTTTCTCCTTTTCAGCCCGCGTTGGCTGTTCCTGATGCCGGGGCTCGCGCTCATTCTCGCGGGAACCGTGGGCTATGCGCTGGCGATGCCGAGATTGCAGATCGGGAAAATGGTGTTCGACGTGCACACGCTGCTTTTCGCGAGCCTGGCCATCATCTGCGGCTATCA
Source organism: Gemmatimonadota bacterium (assembly GCA_040006195.1). Taxonomy (GTDB): domain Bacteria; phylum Gemmatimonadota; class Gemmatimonadetes; order Gemmatimonadales; family Gemmatimonadaceae; genus FEN-1250. The sequence goes on from JBDTXL010000186.1 coordinate 1,529, forward strand.
GTCGATTGCCTTCGCGCTCATGACGAAGGTGTTCGCGATTGTGGAAGGGTTGCTGCCGGAGGATCCGCGGCTCAACAAGTTCTTCAAGCTCGTGAATCTCGAGAGCGGGCTCGCCGTGGGCGGCGTCAGCATGCTCGTCGGACTCGGACTGCTCGGCGCGTCCGTGCACCAGTGGTCGAGCGTCGACTTCGGCGCATTGAACTACGAGCGTACGATGCGCTGGGTGATCCCCGGCGTGATGCTCACCGCGCTCGGCTTCCAGACGATTCT
>JBDTXL010000187.1:0-8829 GCA_040006195.1 Gemmatimonadota bacterium
AGTGCGCGCGCGCGTCCGGCGCGCGTGGGGCCGATCGAGCGCCAGTGCATGGCGGCGGCGATGTCGGGGGTCTGCGCGAACGCCGGGATGGCGCCGCCGAGCGCGAGTACCGTCGCGAGCACGGATGAAACCGCTCCGCGCTTCAGAATTGCATGGGAGTGTGAATGCATAGCCCAACCTATCGCTCCCGCAAATCGTTGGAAATGGCTGGACCATAGTACTCCCCTTGCGCTTCTACAGGTGTCGGCGTTATCGTCTCCTGTAGAAGCCAACAGGGAATGGCATGACCGACACACCAGACAGCGGAAAGCTCGAGCTCCCGCAGGGCACGCTCGATCTCCTCATTCTCAAATCGCTCTCGCTCGAAGCGCAGCACGGTTGGGCCATCTCCGAGCGCATCCGTCAAGTGTCGAGCGCGGCGCTGCAGATTCCACAGGGCTCGCTCTATCCCGCGCTGCACCGCCTCGAGCGCCGCGGCTGGATCAAGGCGAAGTGGGGTGAGTCGGAGAACAACCGGCGCGCGAAGTTCTACGAGCTCACGCGCACCGGCCGTCACCAGCTCGAGAGCGAGACCGACGCCTGGCGCCGCCTCACCGTCGCGGTGCGACTCGTCCTCGAAATGCGATGAGTGGCGGCGACATGCTCGACAGCTTTCTCAGCGACGTCCGCTTCCGCTTCCGCGCGATCTTCCATCGCGCCGAGGTGGAGCGCGAGCTCGACGCCGAGATGCGCTTTCATCTCGAGCGCGAGAGCGAGAAGAACGAGCATCGCGGACTCGACGCCGAGGAGGCGTCGCGCCGCGCGCGAGTCGCCTTCGGAGGTATCGACCGTTTCAAGGAAGATGCGCGCGACGCGCGTGGTGTCGGCGTTCTCGAGATGGTCGCTCGCGATCTGCGCTACGCCGCGCGCGGGTTGCGCGCGCATCCAGGCTTCACCTTCGCTGTCGTCGCAACGCTCGCCCTAGGCATCGGGGCGAATACCGCAATGTTCGGGGTGGTCGACCGGCTGATGTTCCGCGCGCCGACGTACATGCGCGATCCCGCGACTGTAAACCGCATCACTCTTGCATACGCATTCCGCGGCAAACCGCTCTTGGGCGGCTCGATCGAGTACAGACGATATCTCGATCTTACGCAGGGATCCACCTCGATCGAGACGAGCGCGGCGTTCTACAGCGACAAGTTCGCGGTCGGCACCGGCGAGCGCGCGCGCGAAATGCGAGTGGCGGCGGTGAGCTCGAGCTACTTCCGCTTCTTCGATGCGCATCCCGTGATCGGACGGTTCATTGACAGCACCGATGACGCGGCGCCGGCTGGCGTACAGGTGGTGGTCATCGGCAACACGTTGTGGAAAACGGAATATGGAGCGCGTTCGGACGTCATCGGGCAGCAGCTCATGATCGGATCCATGAACGCCACGATCATCGGGGTCGCTCCCGCTGGTTTCAGCGGGCTCGAGGCGCTGGAACCTGTCGTAGCCTTCGTTCCGATCACGACCTACGCCTATCTCACCCTTCCCGACTACGCACAGAACTATGACTGGGGATGGCTCAACATGCTCGTGCGGCGCAAGCCGGGAATCACTGTTGCAGCGGCCGAAAGAGACATGACGCGAGCGTACATACGGAGCTGGGAGGCAGAGCGCGCCATCAGTCCGAACAATCCGCCTGTTGTGGCAGCCCGACCGCACGTGCTCGTCTCGCCGATTCACAACCTCTCGGGTCCGGACCGCGGACGCGAGGCGCCGATCATCCTCTGGGTCTCCGGCGTCGCATCGATCGTTTTGCTCATCGCCTGCGCCAACGTCGCGAATCTACTGCTCGCCCGCTCGTTTCGACGACGTCGCGAGATTACCGTGCGTCTCGCCGTTGGCGTCTCGCGATCGAGACTTATTGCGCTGCTGCTTACGGAAAGTCTTTTGCTCGCGGTGTTGGCGGGAATCGCGGGGATCGTCGTCGGCGAAGCGGGGCAGGGTTTACTGCGTGTACTATTCCTGCCGAAGACGACCACCATCGGCGTCCTCGATGATTTTCGCACGATCCTCTTCGCCTGCCTTATTGCGTTCATCACGGGACTGCTCACGGGGCTAGCGCCCGCGCTTCAATCCGGGCGCAGCGATCTCACGACTGCACTCAAATCCGGCGTGCGGGAGGGAGGCCAGCAACGCTCGCGAACGCGAAGCATCCTGTTGCTTGCGCAGGGCTCGCTGTCGGTGTTTCTGCTCGTGGGTGCGGGGCTCTTCATCCGCAGCTTGCAGAAGGTCGCAGCAGTTCATCTGGGATTTGACGTGGAACCGCTGCTATACGTGTCTCCTCACCTGCGCGGCCAGCACCTCTCGAAGGATGCGAACAACGTGTTGCTCGAGAGACTTCAGGCGCAGGCGGGGTCGATTGCAGGAGTTGAGCGCGTCACCCAGCTCACGACGGTTCCCATGTGGCAATCGATGTCGCAATCATTCACGGTGCCGGGGATCGACTCCGTCGAGCGACTCGGCCACTTCAATCTGCAGATGGCGACCGCCGAGTATTTCCGTACGATGGGTACACGTATCGTGCGCGGCCGCGGATTCGATTCCACGGATGGCGCATCGTCGCCTCGCGTCGCGGTAGTCTCAGAAGGGATGGCGAACGCGCTGTGGCCCGGGCAGAACGCACTGGGCAAATGCATCAAATTCGGTGGCGATACGATGCCGTGCACTTCGGTCGTGGGAATCGCCGAGAACATCAAGGCGAACGACCTGATCGAAGACAACGGTCTGCAATACTATCGCGCGCTCAGGCAGAGTGCCCCTCGCGACGCCGTGATCTTCGTACGCACCCACGGTGATGGGCGCAGGCTTGCCGAGACGGTGCGGAAAGTGCTGCAGCCACTCATGCCAGGCTCCTCGTATGTTACCGTCACGCCGATGCACGACATCGTCGATCCCAGTCTCAGGCCATGGCGGGTGGGTGCGACGATGTTTCTTCTCTTCGGCATCCTGGCGCTGGTCCTCGCCGCGGTCGGACTCTACAGCGTCATCGCGTACGATGTCGCACAACGCACGCAAGAGTTCGGGCTCCGTATCGCCCTCGGCGCCCACGCCCGCGACATGTTCCGTATGGTCCTGGGCGAAGGGCTGCGCTTTGCACTCGGCGGCATCGTGGTCGGCGCGCTCATTGCCCTCGCCGCAGGCCACTGGGTGCAGCCTCTACTCTACGAAGAATCCGCGCACGACCCGCTCGTGTTCATCAGTGTGGCAGCGGTGCTCGCGGTGGTCGCCGTGGCCGCGAGCGCGATCCCCGCGCGCAAGGCGATGCGCCTCGACCCGAGCATCGCGCTGCGCACCGAGTAGCCGCTACTTCGTGTCGAGCAGCCCGAGTCTGAGCGCGAGTTTCACGTAGTCCGAGCGATGCGTGAAGCCGAGCTTTTCGCCAATTCGCTGCTTGTACGTGTCGACCGTCTTGGGGCTAATGCTGAGCTTTTCGCCGATCTCGGGCGCCGTGTATCCCTGTGCCACGTATCGGAGCACGTCGCGTTCACGTTCCGTCAGTGACTCGTAGCTCGCGCGGTCGGCGGCGAGAGGATCCTTGTGCGTGACCTTGCGCGCGAGCAACTGCGCGCCCGATGGCCTGATGTACATCTCCCCGCGCGCGACGGCGCGCACCGCATCGATCAGGTCGCGATCCGCCGCGCTCTTCATCAGAAAGCCGGATGCGCCGGCGGAGAGCAGCGGCACGAGATACTCCTCCTCTTCGTGCATCGTGAGAATGAGGATGCGGGCGCGAAGCCTCCGCTCGGTCGCGAGCGCCGTCGCCGCCGTGCCGTCCATGATCGGCATCGACACGTCCATCACGATCACGTCCGGGTCGAGCTTCTCTGCCAGCTTGACCGCATCCGCGCCATTCCGTGCTTCGCCGACGATCCGGATCTCCGGCGCGGCGCCCAGCACTGCGCGAAGACCGGCGAGCACCACCGTGTGATCGTCGGCCAGTACCACGCGCACGGTCTTCGCGCTCATTCCGCGCTCAGTGGCACGCTTGCGTGAACGGTCGTACCCGCGCCGCTCTCGCTGCGAATCGAGAAGCGCCCACCGACGAGCGCGACCCGCTCCTGCATCGTAAACAGCCCCATTCCCGGCCGACGCGCTCCAGCCTCCCGGACATCGAAGCCCTCCCCATCATCCACGATCTCGAGCGAGGCGCTCCCGTTCCCGCGCGCAATGCGCATGCGCACGCCGCGCGGACGCGCGTGGCGAACGGCATTGCCGACGGACTCCTGCGCCACGCGATAGAGCACGGATGCTCCGGCAGGGCTCAAATCCCGGAACTCTCCGCCTTCCACGAAATCGACGGTGATCGCCACACCCGTTCGTTCGGCCGTTTCACGAGCGAGACGCTCGAGCGCCGCGGCGATCCCGAGATCGTCGAGCACGCGCGGATGCATTGTATGCGCCAGCATCCGCACTTCCTCCAGCGAGTCTGCGCCGAGCGACTTGATCGTCTCGAGACGCGCGCTGAAATCGGGAAGCGGGCAATCGCGCACCGCCGCGCCGAGCTGCATGACGAGCGCCGCGAGCGTCTGTGCGATGGAGTCGTGGAGCTCGCGCGCGACGTAGGCGCGCTCCCGATCACCCGCGCCGATCACCGTCGCCGCAAGAGCATGCGTTCGTGCACGGTCCTCGGCGAGGCCGTTCAACAGAAGGTTGATCGTGCTTCCAACATGCGCGATGTCAGGATCAGCGAGCACCGACGGCTCCACGCGGGAGACGAAGTCGCCCTGCGACACGCTGATCGCCGCCGCCTCGAGGTGCTGCAGCGGCCGCAGCGCCAGCATCACGAGCCCCGTGTTCAGGAGGAAGCTCCCCGCGAGTGCGAGCGTCACGATGAGAACCAGCTGCACGCTGAGCGGCTCCGCCGCATGCGATCCGCGGCGCATTAGCACCGCGGCTACGATCGCCGCCAGCAGTATGATGGCGTTTGCACCGGCGAGCTTCGCGACGAGTGGCGCGCGAAGCAGCGGAAGCATCCATTCGAGGCTGGAAGGTAGCGGACGACGATCCGGTGTCATCTCCGAAAGGTACTTACACGCGGCGCCCGAACGTCGTGCGACGCTAGGCCTTCACGATGAGCGCCGTCACCATTCCGAACATTCCCGTCTCCGCTTCGGCGTGCGGAAGAATGTGACAATGGAATGCCCACGTGCCCGGATTGGTGCACTTCACGAGAACATCCCAGCGCTCGCCCGGTGCGATGTTGAGCGTGTCGCAACGGAATGGAGCAGGAAGCGGCCACCCATCCTTCGTGATCACCGTCATGTGCATCCCGTGCAGATGCATTGGGTGAATCATCATTCCTTCGTTCATGTAGCGGATCCGCAGCGTCTGCCCGAGTTTCGCAACGATTGGCTCTGTCGCCGGAAATCCCTTTCCGTTCAGCGTGTAGCCACCCAAGCCATCATTCAAGATCAACACCGTATCGAGATCTGCGTGCGGCTCGTTCGCTCGATTCTTCGGCTCGATGATGAATGCGCCGAGCAACCCCAGACTCACCTGCTTGGTCGAGTTGTGATGCGAGTGATACATGTGCGAGCCGGGATTGGGCGCCGTGAATTCGTATGTGTACGACTCGCCCGGCTTGACCGGCGGCTGCGTCATGAACCCGACGCCGTCCTGATTGTTCGGCACTTCGACGCCATGAAAGTGAATCACCGTCGACTCCGGAAGCTCGTTGTGCAGTATCACGCGCACACGGTCGCCTTCACGAACGCGAATCTGTGGACCCGGCACCATCCCATTGTACGCCCACGCCTCGACCTTCACGCCGGGTGTCACTTCCCACGGAGTTTTCTTCGCGGTGATCTCGTAGATCTTTACGCCGTTCTCGATGCGCGGCTCGAAAAGGACGTTGCCTTTACCCTCGGTCTTGGCGGGGAAGGCCTTCATGCGCTTCTCATGCATGGCGTCCATCGCATCGGCAGACTCGCGCGGCGTCGGCGGAATGACGGCGGGCATCGTCCCCCCGGTAACCGAGGCGGTCGTGTCCGCGCCCTTCGCGCCGGGCTTGCAGGCTGCGAGCGCCGCCGTCGCGATCGTGGCCGCAGCGCCGCCGCGCAGGAAGGCGCGACGCGAGCCCGTTCCCGAGAGAAAATTCGGACTATCGCGCGTTTCTTCAGCGACCACGAGCGCCGAACGTTCAGGCTCCGACATAGCGATTCTCCAAAGTAGTGCACCCATCCGATCCATGTTCGGAAGCTACACCTCTGCGAATGGAAGTCAGTCGGGGTGCCGAGGAAATGAAGTCGGCTAATCCCCTACTCGGAGACCTACATTGCACGACCGCGACGGCGGCGAGCGCGATGCTCGTTCGGTCCGTTTCGCGGCTAGATTCCAAAGCATATCGGCCTCCGCCACTCTGGTTTGGTGAAGGACCTCAATCATGATCTCAGCCATGCTCCGCTCACTCACGAGGTTGCACGCATGACCAGTTCTTCATTCAATCGCGCCGCGCTCGCCGTCGCACTCATCGCGTCGGTTGCGCTTTCCGCGAGGGCGCAAGAGAAGGACGACGAGAAGCTCGGCAAGCGCGCCGAGCGCGCTGCGCAGGTGCTCACGGAGCTCGTTTCCCTGCCTGATAAGTCGCCGCCCAAGTCGCTGCTCAATGCCGCGACGTGCATCGCAGTGGTTCCCGGCGTCGTCCAGGCGGGGCTCGGCGTCGGCGGACGATTCGGCTTCGGAGTCGCGAGCTGCCGCACGGCGAGCGGATGGAGCGCGCCGGTGTTCGTTGGACTCAAGGGCGGAAGCTTCGGCTTTCAGATCGGCGGACAGTCGGCCGACGTCGTGCTCGTATTCGTGAACAAGGATGCGCAGCGACTCGCATCGTCGACATTCGACATCGGCGCGGGCGCATCGGTGGCGGCCGGTCCCGTAGGGAGAAATCTTTCGGCCGAGACGGACTACAAGGCGAAGGCCGAGATCTATTCGTACTCCAAAACGAAGGGACTCTTCGCCGGCGTCAGCCTGTCGGGTACGAAGTGGGAGAGCGACTACGACGCGAACAAAAAGGAATACGGCACCGTGCCCAACTCACCGAACGGCGGCGACTCGAAGAGCGTTGCGGCTCTGCTGTCGATGGAAGGATCGGCTGCACCCTCGGACCTGCAGCTTTTTGTGCAGAGTCTGGAGAAGAACGTCGGAAACGGAACGGAAAAATAGGGATGGCTGGCCCCGCGCTTGACTGGCACCAATGCCAGTCGGGCGCGCCACTCGTTACGCCGCGTCGACTGCTGTCGCCGTGATGCGTCGGGCGTACTTGAGCTCGACGGTCGCGATCTGGTGGACCAGATCTGCGAATTCCGTTTCCGGAAAATGCGCGCACGACAGGCGCAGGCGGGATGCGATGTCGGCCTTGAGGCTTTCCAGGTCGCGGATCTCGTCGTGCTTCATCACCAAATGCCTCCCAATCGGTTGAAATTCCCGCGCACAGGCGACGCGATATCTTACCCGTCGGCGCATTCATCCGCCACATGTTTACATATTCGAAACGAATTCAAACTGTTCGGTATTGGGACGCGAATTCTCGATTTCGGACGTGTTCGGCTTCGCAAGACACTTCCTGAACATTCATAACTCATTTATTGTCAATAAGTTACAGATATAAGAAAGTGGCACGATCATTCCGTTAGCATCATCCCGAACGGAGGCGCTCGCTCATTCAGTAGAGCTCGCTGTTCTGCACTATCCGACGCTTACGGGACCACGAATTGGACATCAAGCGCGAGCCACCAAAGAAGGGAAAGCGAGTCGCCTACATAGCAGGAGCCACGATCGCGCTCATCGGCGTGACCGTCGCGCTGAGCAGGCTCGAGGCCGCCCCGCCAACCGTTGAGCGCGGATCGCTCTGGATTGACACCGTCAGACGCGGCGAGATGGTGCGGCAGGTGCGCGGCCCCGGAACGCTGCAGCCCGAGCAAATCCGCTTCGTGTCAACCGTGACAGCCGGCCGTGTCGAGCGCGTGCTTGTTCGCCCCGGCGCCAAGGTCGAAGCGGGAACGGTGCTCGTCGAGCTCTCGAATCCCGACGTGCAGCTCGAGGCGCTCACCGCCGAGCAGCAGCTCAATGGTGCCGAGGGTGCGCTCGTGATGCTCAAGACCAACCTCGAGACGGCGCGGCTCAACCAGGAAGGTGTCGTCGCGACCACGCGCTCCGACTTCAACGAGGCCAAGCGAAACGCAGACGTCGCCGACGGTCTCGACACCCTTCTCTCGAAGAATGACGTCGGCAAGGCGCACGACAAGGGGATCGAGTTGCAGACGCGCATGCGCATCGAGCAGCAGCGTCTCACGGTGATGTCGGACAACATCAAGCAGCAGATCTCGCTGCAGCAGGAACAGGTCGCGAAGCTCCGCGACATCGTGCACTACCAGGAAGCGCGCGTGCAGTCGATGAAGGTGCTCGCGGGCGCCGAGGGCGTCGTGCAGGACATGGAGCTCCAGCCTGGGCAGTGGCTTCAGCCCGGAACGCTGCTCGCGAAGGTCGCACAGCCCGGGAAGCTCAAGGCCGTGCTCCGCATCCCCGAGACGCAGGCGAAGGACATCCAGATCGATCAGCCCACACAGATCGATACACGAAACGGGATCATCGCGGGCCACGTATTCCGTATTGACCCGTCCGCGCAGAACGGAACCGTCGGCGTCGAGATCTCGCTCGACGGCACGCTCCCCGGCGCACGCCCCGATCTCTCCGTGGATGGCACCATCGAGATCGAACGACTGAAGGATGTGCTCTACGTCGGGCGTCCATCGTACGGCCAGGCCGAGAGCACGGTCGGGATGTTCAAGCTCACGCCCGATGGCA
>JBDTXL010000188.1:0-11264 GCA_040006195.1 Gemmatimonadota bacterium
CATCGACGTCGCCATTCGCCTTGATGCCGTGATCGTGCTGAAATTCCTCGAGCGCCCAACGCAGCTGCTCCGTGTCGAGGTCGTTTTCGAAGCCGGCAAAGTAGCCGAGGTTGTTGAGCCGCGTTCGCATTCCGGCGTTGCCGCCCACCGGTCCGAGCCTTCCGACAAAAATAACGATCCTGTCGTCGCCAACAGTGAGCTCCGCCTCGTTCGCATCTTCGAGAATCTCGATCGAGAATTTGCCATTCTTGTCCGTCTTCAGCTCGAACACGTCCTCAACGGCCTCGCGACCGTTTTTGTCCTTCGAATCGACGCGGAGCACGACATCCTTGTTCGCGATCGGCTTGGCGTCGACGTCCTGCAGCTGGATGCTCAGAAAGAGCGCCGGATCGTTGAGCGCGAAGACATGGCGCTGCGAGTCATTGCCCTGCGCGACGTTTCCCGGAGGATCGGGGATGAAAACCGAATCCCCCACCTCCAGTATGTGCGGATTGTGCCGGAGAGTCCTGAGGCCGGCGTTACCCGCATCGTTCCAGATCGTGAGAAAATTCGCGAAGTTATTGGCTTTGGCGATGCTGGACATGGTTTCGCCCTGCACCACTACGTGGTTGCTGCTCATTCGTTCTGCACGTCTACCATGTGAATGAAACGATATTCAGATTGTATCGCTTCGGGAGTGCACGGGCCAGAGGAACATTGCGAATTCGGAGGAAGTGAGATGCCGCCTGCCGCGAAGTTGCAAGACAATCACCTCTGCCCGATGCAGTCGCCCGCGGTCGTGCCCATCCCGCACGTCGGCGGCCCGGTGCTTGGCCCCGGCATCCCCACCGTGCTGTTCGAAGGGCAGCCGGCGATAGTCGTTGGAGACGTGTGCGTTTGCGTGGGCCCGCCCGACCTCATCCAGAAAGGATCGGCGGGAGTGACGGCAATGGGCCGCGCAGTCGCGCGCATCGGAGATCCGACGCAGCACGGCGGGTCGCTGATCGGACCGGGCTGCCTGACGGTGATCGTTGGCGAGCAGGGGAGCGGCTCAGGCTCGCCAAAGCCAGGCGCCCCAAGTCCCAGCGGCAAGGATGACGGCTCGACGCTCACCAACGCGACGGCTTCGTGGATCGAAGTGCAGATGAACGATCGCGGCGGATTCGGCGTCGCGAACACGAAGTTCAGGCTCGAGACGACCGACGGGCAGATCATCCACGGTGTCACCGACGGCAACGGACTCGGACGCGTGGAGGGAATTCGGCCGGGGAACCATAAGATCTCCTTCCCCGATCTCCCGCAGGACGGCTTCAAGAAGCAGTAGGCGGCCGCGCTTTTAGCTCCCGACCACAGCCGGCTCCGGCCGTTCGCTTTTTTCTTCCGCCGACAGTCCGCTCGGCGCCGGCTCCGGCGCATCGATGATCCCGCGCTCGAGCCACTCGAATTCTCCCTTCAGCACCTGCTGCGACACCCGGTAGATCGCCGCATCGTTCACGCCGAAGAGATTGTCGAAGAGCGCCGTGATGCGAAGGCGCGATTCGCAGCAGAAGAGATCCGCCAGATCCATGGCATTCACTTCGCCACTCTTGCTCAGCATCCGCGCGCGCGTGCACGTCGCGCTCATCGCGAACAGCTCGGCGCCTATGTCCACCGCGCGGAAAAGCACCATCTGCCGCCGCTCGAGCTTCGGACCGAGCTTCACCATCGCGTGGAAGATCGCGCGGCCGAGCTTGCGCGTGGTCGAGTCGATGAAGCGAACGTGCGTCGCGAGCGCGCCGAAATCACCGTAGCCCTTCATGTTCCCCACCCAGCGCGTCGTGTACCAGGTGGGATAGAACTTGGCCGAGCGGATGAGCGCGTCCCACTTCTCCTTTCCGGACGCCTTTGGATTCACGACATCGAACGCGGTCTTGAAGTGGTGATCGACCGCTTCGCGCGCGATGAACAGACGCATGATCTCCGATGAGCCCTCGAAGATCAGATTGATGCGGAAGTCGCGCATCGCGCGCTCCACCGGAATCGGCGCCTCGCCACGCGCCTTGAGCGAGTCCGCGGTCTCGTAGCCTCGGCCGCCGCGGATCTGCAGCGCATCGTCGACGATTCGCCACCCGGCCTCCGTGTTCCAGAGCTTCGCGATCGCGGCTTCGAGGCGAATGTCGTAGCCGCCGCGATCCGCCATCGCGCTCGCGAGCTCGGCGATCGACTCCATCGCGAAGGTGTTCGCCGCCATCAGCGCGATCTTCTGTGCGATCGCCTCGTGCTTGCCGATCGGCTGCCCCCACTGCACGCGATCGTTTCCCCACTCCCGCACGATCTGCAACATCGCCTTCGCGCCATACGCCGCGCTCGCCGGAAGCGTGAGCCGCCCGGTGTTGAGCGTGATCAGGGCGAGCTTGAGACCCTTCCCTTCCCCCCAGAGAATGTTCTCGCTCGGGACGCGCACGTTGTTGAAGCGGATGACGCCATTCTCGATCGCCTTGAGCCCCATGAAGCGCGAGCGATGCAATACCTCGACGCCGGGCCAGCTCGTCTCGACGATGAACGCCGTGATCTGCTTCTTCGGCTTCCCGTCGACGATCGCATCCGGCGTGCGCGCCATCACCACCATGAGCTCCGCGCGCGTGCCGTTGGTGCACCAGAGCTTCGTGCCGTTGAGGACGTAGTGCGAGCCATCCTCGGAGACCGTCGCGAAGGTGCGCATGTTCGCCGGATCGCTGCCGGCATCCGTCTCGGTGAGCGCGAACGCGGAGATCGCGCCCTTCGCCAGGCGCGGGAAGAATTTCTTCTTCTGCGCATCGGTGCCGAAGAGCTTGAGCGGCTGCGGCAGCCCGATCGACTGGTGCGCGGAGAGGAGCGCGGTGAGCGAGCCATCCTTGCTCGTCACCATCCCGATCGCGCGGATGTAGCTGATCTGCGAGAGTCCGAGCCCGCCGTACTCGCGCGGAATCTTGATCCCGAAGGCGCCGATGTCGCGGAACTGCTGCACGACCTCTTCGGGAATGTGCCCGTCGCGATCGATCGCGTCGGAGTCCACCGTGTTCAGCACCGCGCGCAGCTTTTCCATGAACGGGCGGGCGTTCTCCGTCTCGACGTCGTTCTCGGGCGGAAAGGGGTGGATCAAGTCGAGGCGCAGGCGACCTAGGAAGAGCTCGCGAAGAAAGCTGGGCTCGGTCCAGTCGCTTTCACGTGCGGCCTCGGCGACATCGCGTGCTTCCTGCTCGGTCGCGAGCTCCTGAGTGATCTTTCCCATGTGCATCTCGAGAAGGGGTTGGTGGTTCCCAAAGCTACCATCCGCCCCGCGCCGCCAGACAGGGAAATCCTTGCCTGTTGGACGCTCGCGGGGGCGTCAGCCGCGTCTAATGTCCTGTGCGATCAGCGTGCCGACGCCGACGAGCGCCACTATCGCGAAGGTGAACCACTGGACCGCGTAGCCCACGTGTGGACCATCGTCCATGAGCGGTAGCTCGAGTCTCACCGGGGTGAGCGTGGGGAGCTCGTGCGCCGCGCGCCAGACGACGAGGGTGTCGAGCGCGACCAGATAGTATGGCGCGATCGGAAAGGGGAACGCCGCGCGCAGCTCTCCGGCGTCGAGGCGCGTCCACGCGTTCGTGTGCGACGGAAGCCGCGCAACACCGCGTCCACCGTGCACGAAGTCCTCGATGTAGCCCGTCACCGTCGCGTGCGGCGGCTCGTCCCACTTGCCGAGGTTCACGGTGGCCGCGTCGGACGCATAGACCCAGCCTCGATTTACGAGCACCGCCGGCCCACCGCCCTCCGGATGGAGCGGCGTGACGATTTGCACACCAGGCGAGCCGTCGTGGGTGCGGCCGCTCAACACGATCTGATGATCGAAGTCGTAGCTCCCGACGGCGGTCGCACGACGCCAGTGCGCTCCGGCGCTGTCCGGCGGTAGCTGCGCGAGAGGGAGCGCGGGAGTGTGCAGACGCGACGCGAGCGCCTCGTTCCGCGTGCGACGCTCGCCGAGTCGCTGGAGCTGCCAGACTCCGAGGCGCGAGAAGATGACGGCGGTGATGACGGCGAAGACTGCGGCGAGAACGTTGCGGCGCTTCATGCTCGAATTATACCGATCACGTGAGACACCGATGTCGGCGCGATCGATTCTCAGAACAGGCTGATCTGTTCTCCGAGATCGTTCGGGTCCACCGGGATCTGACCGAAGAGACGCTGCAACTGGCGCGCACTCGCTGGCGAGTGACCGGCGAAGTGGTTGTTCACGTAGCCGTAGACCGCCGTCACTTTCTGAATCAGCATGAGCAGCGCTTCCGACCATTGCTCGATCTCGCGCGTGCGATCGAACTGCAGTCGCGAGTAGTCGACGATGTCGCGGTCGGGTCCCATCCATCGGATGTACGCGAAGTCGGCCGTCGGACGCTCGGCTAGCGCGAGCATCGTCTTGCGCTGTATCCAGCGCGCATCCGTGAGCGCGAGCGCGACGCGGAATTCGGAGAGGAGCGCAATCACACCATCATTGATCCACCGTCGATCGCGAAATTCGATCGCGATCTGAATGTCACGCGGGAGCGTCGGCAGATATGCCGCGAGCGCGGGGAGCTCCGCCGGCCCGAAGTCGGGTCCGAGCTGGATGAGCACGGGGCCGAGCTTCGGGCCGAGCTCGCGTGCGCGATCGAAGAACTGAGCCGACGCATCCCCGGCATTCCGGAGCCGCTTCTCGTGCGTGATCTCCTGCGGGAGCTTCAGCGCAAAGAGAAAGTTACCCGGTGTGCGCTGGGCCCACCCGCGCACGACTTTCGACGCCGGAATTGCGTAGAACGTGGAGTCCACCTCGACCGTGTCGAAGGCGCGCGCGTACAGGGTGAGGTACTCCGGCGCGCGCGTGCCGTCGGGGTAAAAGGGGCCAACCCAGGAGTCGTAATTCCATCCCTGGGTACCGAGCCGGATGGGAGACATGCAACAAATCGTGGCGGTTGAACGGCCCGGTCGCAATGGCGTAGATCACCAGGAGTACGCTATCTTGCAGGTGTAGCGAAGACGGTGTAGTTACCGTCGGACGGTGGGCCGCGTCGGTCCCGTCGATTTTTCGCGAGTTGAGTCAAAATATCGGTCCCGTCCTTGCAAACGATCTAGTTGATCCAATGGCGGACGAGAACGGAGAGGTGTCTATGGAGCGCAGAAGTGACGATCGGCGCGCGACGGAAGAGCGCCGGGTGAGCGACATGAGCTCGCGCCCCGGACAGGAGCGCGAAGTTATGGCGCTCGGACGCTCCCTCGACCTCGTGGTGTACGGGATCGGGCAGTCCGTCGGCGGCTGGTGGGCCGAGCGTGACGTTGCGGCATCGGTTCGCCAGGTGACGTTCGAAGATGACGTCGTGTATCGCGCACACTACGACTTCTCGCCCACGCGCCTCGCCGATCGCTCGTACGAGGTGGTTCGCCCGGCGTATCTCGTTGGGCACATCGCGGGTACCAACCCTGGGTACGAGGGGCAGTCGTTCGAGATGATCGAGCGCGACCTGCGCACCGGCTGGACGGACGAGATCCGCGTGAAGCACGGCGAGTGGGATGCGGTGCGCGGCTACGCGAAGGAAGCGTTCGCGCGGCAGCGCCAGCGAATCCTTCGCGTGAGTGGCGAGCACCGCCGAGTGACGTCCGAGCGTCCGGCCATGGACGGGCGGTCGAGCGACTAGCAGGCCCCGGGGATCGCGCTCAGCGCGAATTCGAGTTATCTTAGTACTAAGATGACCAGTCCTCTGGATGATGAACCGCCGCTCTTGGCGGCAGATGCCAAACGAAACAAGGCTGCGCAGGATTCGGCACCCGCCCTCAAGGCGTGGGTCGTGCTCGCGCGCGCCTACCTCGCGATCTCCCGCCACGTCGCCGCCGACGTCGCGCGTTACGGGCTCACCGCCTCCGAATTCGGCATCCTCGAGGCGCTTTACCACAAGGGGCCGTTGCTGCTCGGCGATCTCCAGAAGAAGATTCTGGTCACCAGCGGGGGCGTGACCTACCTCGTCGATCGCCTCGCGAAGAAGGGGCTGGTCACGCGCGAAAGCTTCCCCGGCGACAAGCGTTCGCGCTTCGCCGTGCTCACGCCCGAGGGCAGCTCGCTCATCAAGCAGATCTTCCCTCGTCACGCCAAGCGCCTCGCCAAGGTGTTGGGCGCGCTCACCCCCAAGGAGCAGAAGCGGCTGACGGGCATGCTCCGCGACCTCGGGAAGGGCGCGGAGAAGGAGCCACTGCCCCGGGAACGAAAAAAGGGTACGACCGGTTTATCTTAGTAGTAAGATACTTTGGTAATCGTCCTCGTCCCTGAGTACACCACATGTCGAACATCACCGGTCTCCATCACGTCACCGCGATCGCGGGACCTGCCCAGGAAAATCTCGACTTCTACGCCGGCATCCTCGGGATGCGGCTGGTCAAGAAGTCCGTCAATCAGGATGATCCGTCCACGTACCACCTGTTCTACGCCGACGGCGAGGGGCACGCGGGCTCGGATCTGACCTTCTTCCCGTGGGCGCACATGCCGCGCGGTCGCGACGGCACGGGGCTCACCAACGAGGTGTCGCTCGCCGTGCCCGCCGGCTCGCTGGGCTACTGGGCCGAACGACTCGAGAAGCACGGCGTGAAGATGGACGCGCAGGTCGTGCGCTTCGGCGAGCGCGCCCTTCCCTTCACCGACGTGCACGGACTCAAGCTGGCGCTCGTAGAGACGAGCGACGCGCGTGAGTTCACGCCGTGGTCGGCGAGCCCGGTGCCGGTGGAGCACCAGATTCGCGGACTGCACACCGTCCGCATTTCCGAGCGCAACCGCTCGGCCACCGAGACGCTGTTGTTCACCGGCATGGGCTTCACGCTGGCGGCCGAGGAAAATGGGTGGAAGCGCTACAAGCTCGGCGAGGGTGGGTCGGGACGCGTGCTCGATGTCGAGGAGCTTCCGAACGTCGCGCGCGGCGCGTGGGGAACGGGGCGCGTGCACCATGTGGCGTGGCGCGTCGACGATGACGCCGCGCAGCTCGCGGCGCGCGAGCAGCTGCACCAGGTCGGCACGCAGACCACCGAGGTGATCGACCGCTTCTGGTTCAAGTCGGTGTACTTCAGTGAGCCGGGTGGCGCGCTGTTCGAGCTCGCGACCGACGGCCCCGGCTTCGAGATCGACGAGAGCGCGGATGCGCTCGGAACGCAGCTGATCTTGCCGCCGTGGCTCGAGCCCGCGCGAGCGGAGATCGAGAAGGGGCTCCCGGTGTTGGTCGCTCCGGCCGTGGAAGCCGAGGTTAAGTAAGCGCCGCTACGAAATGGGCCGCGTCGAGCACGTCGTCATTCGTGAGCTCGTGACCCGCGTTGAAGAAGTTGATCGTAGCAACCGCGCCGGCTGTGGTCAGCAGTGACTGCAGCCGGCGCGCTTGTTCCGGCGTCGCGATCGGATCCCATTCGCCGGAGCTGAGGAGCACCGGCGTGCCGGGGAGCTTCGGTGGCGTCTGTGGCTCGAAGGGGACCATGGCGCGAAAGAGGATCGCGGCCGAGAAGAGCGTTGGCCCGGTGAGGAGGACGCTCGCAGCGATGTTCGCGCCATTCGAGAAGCCGACGGCGATGAGCTTCGCGGAATCGATCTCGTACTTCGCCACCGCGCCGTTCACGAAGCGGACGAGCTGCTGGGTGCGCAGCGCGAGATCCTCGAGATCGAACACGCCCTCGGCGAGCCGTTTGAAGAAGCGCGGCGCTCCCCGCTCGTTCACCGCGCCGCGCGGGCTCAGGATCGCGGCGCCAGGGAGGAGCGATTCGCCGAGTGGGACGAGATCGTTCTCGTCGCCACCGGTGCCGTGCAGCAGGAGCAGCGTGGTCCCGGCGTTCGCGCCTTCGCCGGTGGTGAAGCGATGGACGAGCTCGAGGTCGGTGGAGGGCTTGGTCATGGGCGCATGATGATGGAAACAGGGGAGAGGTGCAACGACCCAAAAGTGTAATAGACGGCTCGAGGGTGGCGACGATACCATTTGTGTCCACCCTGATCCCACTCACTCTCGAGGAACCGCATGCACGACACCTTCGGCTTCGTGGCCACCTTCATGGCGACCACAGTGGGCTGCGCGCTCTTCGCAATGATGGCGACGCCCGCGAACGCGCAGAGCGCGAAGGACATTCGCGGCCCCTCGCCGCTGGTCGCGATCGACAACGAGCCGCCGCCCAGGATCGTCGTGGACCAGCCGCTCGCCGAGCAGCTCGCGAAGGGGCTCGTGTTCATTCAGTATCGCACCGAAAATCTGCGCGTAGTGCCGGTGTTCGGGAAAGGCGCGCTCACGGTGTCGCCGCGCCTTGGTCACGTGCACATCACGGTCGATGACAATTCGTGGCACTTCGTCGACGCGAGCGGTGAGACGGTGATCCTCGTGGGATTGAAGTCGGGTGCGCACAGCGTGTTGTTCGAGCTCGCGGACCCGACGCACAAGGTGATCACGAGCCAGACGGTGAAGTTCGTGGTACCCGCGCACGAGGCCGCACACGACTGAGGATGTCACTCGCGGCCAGCCGTGCTGCCCGAAGCTACCGGTACGTCTCGAAAAAGCCCGTTCCCTCACCCACAACCGGCGAACCGCCCACGCGGCCGCTGATCTTCGCGCGTCCCTTCATCTGAATGAAGTAGGGTTTCAAAATCCGCCGCGCGTCCGCAGCATCGCCGCGCTCGATGAGCGACGTGCGCGTATCGCTGCCGATCGCATCTTCGATCGTGAGCTCTACGCGGAGGGTGTCGGCGCCGCGCGCGTCCTCCATCACCGCGCGGCTCGGCACTCGCACCTTGCGCCCGCTCACCTCGATCGTGCGGCCATCCTCGTACGCGATTTCGTGCGGGCGAAAGAGAGCGCGAAAGCCGAGCGAGTCGGTGAGGTAGAGGAAGAACGGCTGCGTCGTGCCCACGCTGTCGGGCGGCGCGACGCGCCCGTAGAGCAGCGTGTATTCGCCCGCGCGCGTCGCGCCCCAGTCCCACGACACGCCGTGCCACACTCCCCAGTTGTGATCGTGATAGCTCTGCGCGCCATCGTACCGGGTGCATACGCCCGCTATGCACATCGAGCCGCTCGCGCTCGCGCGTAGCCCGGGCACCGCATACCCCGATGCAAAGGCGCAGCTCTCATCCGTATCCGCGCACTCGGCGATCGACGCGCCGGGGAACAGAATGTTCGGCGCGGGAGTGACGACGAGGTCGAGGGTGAGCGGCGCGCCGTTCCCGTTCTCGCGCGCGGTGCCGGTGAGCGAATAGCGACCGTCGACGAGCAGGTGGACTGATGACGTGCCGATCGAGAGGTCGGCGCTATCGGTTGAGAAGTGCACCTGATCCCTCCGCACGTTGGCGGTGAAGCGCCGCGTGCGCCCGCCCTGCTCCCGCACGCTCACCGCGACCTGCCCTCCCCACTGCGTTCCGCGCACGTCACCGGCGACGATGTACGAGATGAACGCCCACTCCTTCCCGCTCGAAGAGAGCACGTTGAAGTAGTGCCACTCGGCCCAGCTCTCCCGATGCGCGACGTTCTTCGGCGGCAGATGAAAGTGATCGATGCTCGTGTAGAGCTCCCTCGGCGTCGGCGTCGCCCACCGGCGGTCGCCGTCGTCGTCGCTCCACGATCCGGTGATCACCGGAGGGAGCGCATCCACCGCAGCGCTGTGCGACGGGATCTCGCCAGCCGCGCGTACGGTGTGCTCGGTGCCGTGGGCGCGGAAGTAGAGGAGCTTTCCGTCGATTTGCGGCGCCACCGTCGCCACGTCGCGCGCGAGGCGCGGCGATGCGAGCAGCTGGCGGTAGATGAAGCGCGCGTTGGCGATCGAAAAGAAGAGGCCACCAACACCGCCGGTCTTCATCACCTCGATGTCCATCCCCTCGGGGAGCACCGTCACCTGCCCGCCGCCCACGAGCTTCTCGTCGCGCGACTGCGCGAGCATCGCCTCGCCGATCGCAAGCAGCACGATCATCACGCCCACGCCCAGCGAGTAGCCAAATAGAAGGAAGAGCGAGCGAAGCGGACGGTGAGCGAGATTCCGCAGCGCGAGGAGCGTGATCACCCGCGCAGCTCTCGCCAGGGCGGCGGACACTCGGCGCGCGGCACCGCAAATCGAAGCGCGGCGTCATCCTCGCCGATGATCCGCTTCGCGAGCTCGGCCTCGCCCTCGTCGTGCACGCGGCGCGCGGGATCAGCGAGCAGCTCGGCCGCCTCCTCGCGCGTGAGTGTGCTCACGTACACGTCGGCCCAGGGTCCGTAGTCGAACGAGAGATAGGCCGCGCGCTGCGCGATCCCTTCCACGAGCGGCTGGTCGCCACGGATCGGAACGCTCAACGTCGGCTGCAGCGCGGGCATGTCGAGCTCCACGAACGTCGCGCGCTCGTACGCGAGGGCGGGCGCGGAATGCGGCTTCGGGAATTGCGATTCGATGGCGGTGAGCTCGTGGGCGCTGATCGCCAGCGGTGCCCACGAGACGACTGTTCCGTGCGCCTCTCCCTCGCCAACCGCGAGCAGCTCGCGCACCTCGTCGCATGTGCGGCCATCGAAGAGATACGCAACCAGCGTCGGCAGCGGCCACGCGCGCGAGGTCGCGACGCCGGGCGCGTCGCCTGCAGGCATGATCCGCACGTTCATCGACCGGTCATCCACCTGGCACCTCATCCTGGACGATTACGCCGTCCCGCATGTGCACGACACGGCGTGCGGCACGCGCGAGATTCTCGTCGTGCGTCACGACGACGACCGTCGTTCCGTCGGCGTGCAAGCGGCCGAACAGCGCGATGATCTCCTGCCCCGTCTTCGCATCGAGCTCACCGGTGGGCTCGTCGGCCAGCAGCAGCGACGGTCGATTCGCGAGCGCTCGCGCGATCGCGACCCGCTGCTGCTCCCCG
This sequence comes from Gemmatimonadota bacterium, assembly GCA_040006195.1. Classification (GTDB taxonomy): domain Bacteria; phylum Gemmatimonadota; class Gemmatimonadetes; order Gemmatimonadales; family Gemmatimonadaceae; genus FEN-1250. Next base: position 10,838 of record JBDTXL010000188.1, read on the forward strand.
CCGGACAGCTGCGCCGGCCGGTGCTTCACACGATCCGCCAGGTCCACGTAACGCAGCAGCTCCGTCGATCGCTCGCGCCGCTCCGCCGCCGATACTCCCGCCTCGGCCATCGGCAGCTCGACGTTCTCCCTCGCCGAGAGGATCGGCAAGAGGTAGAAGCGCTGAAATACGAATCCGATATGTCTGAGCCGGAAGTCGGTGACCTCGCGGTCCCCTAGCGTGCCGACATTGCGTCCCTCGATCTCGATAGTGCCCGACGTTGGTGCATCGATCGCGCCCAACAGGTTGAGCAGCGACGATTTCCCGCAGCCGGATGGTCCTACTATAGCGAGGTACTCACCCTTCTCGATCTCGAGCGAAACCCCGCGCAGCGCGTGTACCGCCTCGCGCTCCAGCGGATAGTCACGACGCACATCGCGGGCCCGAA
>JBDTXL010000189.1:0-8344 GCA_040006195.1 Gemmatimonadota bacterium
GATGAGCAGATCCGCGCGCACCTGGCCGAGTGCCGCGGGTGCTTTCCGCACTTCGAATACGAGCGGGTGTTCCTGCGATTCATGGAAAAGCGTGCGGTTATCGAGCGCGCCCCGCCATCTCTCAGGCGGAAGATTCTCACCGCGCTGATGAACGAAGAGGTCGCTCGCACACAGGAGTGATCGGTCGGACGATTGCCGGCGCATTCGTCGCCGCCGCGATCGCGCTTGCCGCCTGGCGCGCGGGCTCGCTCACCCGCTCCGGCGCCGTGGCAGCTCTGTTCACTGGCACGCTGGCGATCGCGGCCGGATGGGCGTGGGGTGAGCTACTCGTCATCTATTTCGTCTCCTCATCGCTCCTGAGCCGCGTGGGCGCGCGCGTGAAGGCAGAGCGAAGCATCGGCATCGTCGAGAAGGGCGGCGCGCGTGACGCGACGCAGGTGTTCGCCAACGGCGCCATCTTCGCTCTCGCCGCCGCATTGCAGCTGATCCTGCCCTCCGACACGTGGCTGGCCGCCGGCGCCGGCGCGCTCGCAGCGTCTGCTTCGGACACGTGGGGCACCGAGATCGGGATGCTCGCAGAGGCTCCCCCCCGCATGATCACGACATGGCGCGTCGTTCCGACCGGTACTTCCGGCGGGGTCAGCGCACTCGGTCTTGCGGCAATGGCCGGTGGCACGCTGTTCATAGCGCTCGCGGCGTGGTTGGTGCAAGGCAACTATGGGAACGCACGCGTCGCGATCGCAGTATCACTCGGGGGAATCGTCGGTTCACTCGTGGATTCGTTCGTCGGCGCACTCGCGCAGTCGCGACGATATTGCGCGACCTGCAGTAGCGCGACGGAACGCGTGGTGCACGACTGCGGCACGCGAACCGAGCGCGCGGGAGGAGTCAAATGGCTGAACAACGACGGCGTCAACGCCGCCAGCACCATAATCGGAGCGCTCGTCTCGGCCTGCGCGTTCATGCTCGCGCGCTAGCGGGCGCCGCATGAGCACGCGTCCGCGCGTGCTGCTCGTGAGCGCGAATCGCGAGCGCCAGCCAATGCCCGTCGTGCCGAACGGCGTCGCGTGCGTAGCGTCCGCTCTCGATCACGCGGGTCACGATGTGCGCGTGCTGGATCTCTGCTTCGCCCGCGATCCGCACCGCACGGCGCGCGAGACGACGCAGTCGTTCAATCCTGATGTCATCGGGCTTTCCGTTCGTAACATCGACAACAGCGACCTCGTCGCGCTGCAACACTACACGCCCGCAGCGGCATCGCTGCTGGCGACGCTTCGGGCGAGCGCGCCGAGCGCGCAGGTGATCGCGGGTGGCGCGGCGTTCGGTGTGGCGGCGGAGGCGCTCAGCGATGAGCTCGGAGTCGAGCACGCCGTGGCGGGCGATGGGGAGCGCGCGACGCCGGCGCTGATCGCCGAGCTCGCGGCGGGGCGCACGCCGGGCGCGATTCCGGGCGTCGTGCGACGCGTGGACGGACGCCGCGTGCTCACGCCGCCCGGCGGCGACGGCGCGCTCGACTCTCTACCGCCCGTGCACATGCATCGCTGGCTCGATCTCAAGCGCTACGAGCGACGGGGCGGCACGGTGCCGATCCAGACGAAGCGCGGCTGCGTGTTCAAGTGCATCTACTGCACATATCTGAACGTGGAGGGGTGGGGGTATCGCCTGCGTGAGCCCGAGCTCGTGGCCGACGAGATCGCGGAGCTCGCGACCGAAGCGCACATCCGACACTTCGAGTTCGTCGACTCAACGTTCAACGCGCCCCCGCGCCACGCGATGGCGGTGTGCGAGGCGATCGCACGCCGCAATTTGAAGGTCCATCTCGACACGACGAACTTCACGCCAGCCACGGCAAGCGTGGAGCTGCTCGACACAATGCGCCACGCGGGCTTCAAGTGGCTCGGGATCACGGCCGAGAGTGCGAGCGATCCGGTGCTGGAGAAGCTGCAGAAGGGCTTCGACGTGGCACAGCTGCGGAAGGTGGCGGAGAACGTCGAGGGCGCCGGGATGGGGGTGCTCTGGATCTTCCTGATCGGCGGCCCTGGCGAAACGCCGGCGACGCTCGAGGAGACGCTGAAATTCGCGGCGTGGCGACTCGACCAGGGCGACGCGGTATATCTCACGGTTGGGCTTCGCGTGTATCCCGGGACGACGCTGCACAACATAGCGATGGACGAGGGGATCGTGCCGCGCGGCGATCCGCTGCTCGTGCCGAGGTTCTACTTCTCCTCCGAGATGAACATGGAGGCGACACTGGTGCGCCTGCGTGCATTCGCGGCGACGTATCCGCGGTTCATGTTTTCCGCCGACTCTCGCTCTTCACTGCTTCCGCATCTCACGCGCCTCGCATCGGTGCTGAGACTTCCGCGTCCGCACTGGAGATACATGGGCGTCTTTCAGCGGCTCTCCCGCTCGTTCTCGTGAGCAGCGCCTCGTGAGCTCTCGCGGTGAGATCGATGTGCTGGTGGTGGGCGCCGGCCCTGCCGGGAGTTCGGCCGCGTGGCATCTCGCGCGCGAGGGCGCGCACGTGGTGATGCTGGACCGCGCGAAATTCCCGCGTGAAAAACCGTGTGCCGAATATCTCAGTCCTGAGGCATCCCGGATCCTGTCGGTGATGGGCGCGCTGGAAGCCTGTGAAGCGGCGGGCGCCGCGCATCTCTCGGGAATGGTGATTCGCTCGCCGAACGGCTCACGCATTCGCGGCGAGTTCGCGGCAGCGCACGGCTTTCGCGCCTTTCGAGATCGCGGGCTGGCGCTCAGGCGGCCGGTGCTCGACACGATCCTGCTCGAGCGCGCGCGAGCCGTCGGCGCCGAGGTGCGGGAGGGGGAACAAGTTATCTCAGTACTAAGAGATTCCCGTGGCGCGGTGTGCGGCGTGCGTGTGCGGGGGAATGGTGGTGAGAAGGGCGACGGTGGCGACGAGGAGATCCGCGCCCGTCTCGTCATCGGCGCCGACGGGCTCCGCTCCATCATCGCGCGCCGCATGGGCGTTGCGCGCAACGCGCTCGGGCCTCGCCGTCTCGCCTTCATCGGACACTATCGCGATGTCGGCGGGATCACGGATTTCGGGGAGATGCACGTCGATCGCGAGGGGTATGCGGGCTTCGCGGATGTCGGGCACGGGCTCACGAACGTCGCCGTAGTGGTGCCACGCGCGAGCGTGCGCGATGCAGTGGCCGGCAATCCGGCTGCCTTCCTCGAGCGCTGGTTCGCGGCGCGTCCGCATCTCGCCCCGCGCATGGCGAGCGCTGAGCGCGCCACCACCGTGCGCGTGACTGGTCCCTTCGCGGTGCATGCCTCGCGCGCGTGGGGCCGCGGCGTCGCGCTGGTGGGCGATGCCGCCGACTTCTTCGACCCTTTCACGGGCGAGGGGATCTATGCGGCGCTGCGGGGGGGCGAGCTACTCGCTCCCTATGCGCTGGAGTCGCTGGCCGCTGACCGCCCGCGAGATGCGGACGCGGCGCTCCGCGAGTATGACCGCGCGAGGCGCCGGACGTTCCGAGGCAAATGGGCGATCGAGCGACTCGTCGCGCTCGCGGTCGGCGCACCGGCGCTACTGGACCGCGCCGCCTCGACCCTCGAGGCCAGCCCCGCGATGGCCGACCTCTTCGTGGGAGTGGCCGGGGACTTCGTTCCGGCGCGCGAGGTGCTGCGGCCGGGCTATCTGGCGAAGCTGATCTTCGGCAACGTACTCAAGTCCAGACACTCCCCGCTGCCACTCGCGCCATAGTCATGCCCCTCTCCACCATCGATCCAGCCACATTCCGCAGCGTGCTCGGCCGCTTCGCCAGCGGCGTCACCGTCGTCACCGTGCGCGATGTCCGGCACTTCGATCACGGCATGACGGTCACGGCGTTCAGCTCGGTCAGCCTCGAGCCACCGCTCGTGCAGGTCTCCATCGGGAAGGCCGCGTCGCTACACGGCATTCTCGGCACCGGGAATCTCGCGCTGCAATTCGCCGTCAATATCCTGAGCTCGAAGCAGGAGCCTCTCGCACGGCGCTTCGCGGAGGAGCATCCGGATCGATTCGACGGCGTGGGATTCACGCGCGGCGTCACGGGCGCGCCCATTCTCGATGAGTGCCTGGACGTCATCGAATGCGAGGTCCAGAGCCGCTACGAAGCCGGCGATCACACGATCGTCCTCGGCACCGTGATCGCCACGGCCACGAACGAGGGAAGCCCACTGCTCTACTATCGCGGCGGCTACGCTTCGCTCCAACGATGACTCGATGATGAGCTCGCTCCTCACGCCACAGCGCCGCCGCAGCTACGAAATCCTCGACGACCCGCTTGTCGACGACCAGCTCCGCGCGCGCTCACTCTCCGACGTCGCCCGATCGAATACGATCTTCGGCGGCTCGCGCGCCGTCGAGGCCGAGCTCGAGATCGCCATCGCATCGACGAAGGCGCGCTCGCTCTCGCTCCTCGACGTCGGCACCGGCATCGGCGACATCCCGGCGCGCGTGACGGAGACGTGGAGCGCGCGCGGGCTCACCATCAGCGCCTTCGGGATCGACATCAGCGCGTCGCTCCTTCGCGAGGCGCGCACGAGCGGCCTCATCCCCATGTGCGCGGATGCGCTCGCGCTTCCGCTCCGCTCGAAGAGCATCGACATCGTCGTCTGCTCCCAGACGCTTCACCACTTCGAGGCCGCCGACGCGATCGTCGTCCTCAGCGAGCTCGACCGCGTTGCTCGCGAGCGCGTCATCATCAGCGACCTTCGCCGCAGCTGGCTCGCCGCGGCAGGGATCTGGCTCGCCTCGTATCCGCTCGGCTTCCACCCGGTGAGCCGGCACGATGGTGTCGTCTCCGTTCTGCGCGGCTTCACGCCCGACGAGCTCACGCAACTCGTTCAGCGCGCAACACGACAGACGCCCTCGGCCCGCCGTCGCATCGGCTTTCGTACGACGGCGTCGTGGACTCCCCGTGCGCTCGCCGCATGACAGGCACCACTCGCTCCACCGTAGCGCCCTTCGACCTTGGCGCGATGCCACTGACGCGCCGGATGCGTACTGTGGACGAGCTGCTCGTTCGTGCTCCGCTCCGCCGCATCTTCGAATTCGCGCGCGAAGTCGACCGCTGGCCGGAGCATCTCGAGCACTATCGCTGGGTCAAATTCGAGAGCCGCGCCAGCGATGGCGGTGGTGTCGTCGAGATGGCGGCGTGGCGACCGTTCGGTTCAGTACGGTGGCCGACGTGGTGGAAGTCGGAGATGTCCGTGAGCGACAGCGCGCCGAACGTGCGCTTTCGACATGTAGCGGGTATCACGAAGGGAATGGAAGTCGAATGGAGCTTTGCACGTGAAGGCGACGCCACGCGCGTACGCATCGTGCACCTGTGGAATGGACCACGATGGCCACTCGTCGGCATCGTCGCCGCGAAAGCGGTAATCGGACCTGTATTCGTTCACGGCATCGCATCGCGTACGCTGGCTGGCCTCGCAGCGGTCGCCGAGCGCGGACCGGGAACCTCGAGAGGATAGCATCATGACGGAAAGACGTCGGGTCGTAATCACCGGACTCGGTGCGATCACGCCCATCGGTCTCGCGGCGAATGGACTCTGGGATGGACTGCGCGCGCAGCGATCGAAGGTTCGCGAGCTCTCGCGCTTCGACCCTTCGCTATTTCGCAGTCGTCTCGCCGCGCAAGTCGACGATTTCGTTCCTGGAGACTTCCTCGAGGCGAAGCGGACCAAGCGTCTCGACCGTTTCGGGCAGTTTTCAGTAGCGGCTGCGCGACTCGCGCTCGAGGACTCCGAGATCGACCTCCTCGCTGAGGACCGCGAGCGCATTGGAGCGATGATGGGCACGGCGCTCGGAGGAGTGGGCTACGCCGAAGAGCAGTGCTCGGTGTTTTACACGGGGAACGTGAGAGACGTTGACCCCGCGCTCGCGCTCATGGTCTTCGGCGGCGCGTCGAGCTGCAACATCGCAATCGAGTTCGGCGTGATGGGCCCGAACTCGACGAATGCAATGAGCTGCGCGTCCGGCACGATCGCAATCGGCGAGGCTTTCCGGCAGGTGCGCGACGGCTACGCCGACGTCATGTTGGGCGGAGGCGCCGAGGCGCCGCTGTATCCGCTCTGCTTCGGCGCCTTCGCGCTGATCCGCGCGATGAGTACGCGCAACGACGATCCGTGCACGGCGTCGCGCCCGTTCGACAAGGATCGCGACGGCTTCGTGATGGGCGAGGGTGCCTCGGTGCTCGTGCTCGAAGAGCGGTCGCGCGCGATCGCGCGCGGTGCGAAGATCTACGGCGAGATCGCGGGCTTCGGGATGTCGAACGACGCGTATCACATGACGGCGCCGCGTCCCGATGGAACGCAGGCCGCACGCTCGATGCGCCGCGCTTTGGAAGATGCGGGGGTGAGCGCGGGCGAGGTGGGCTACGTGAACGCGCACGGCAGCTCCACACTGCTCAACGACAGCACCGAGACGCTCGCGATCAAGCAAGTGTTCGGCGAGCGCGCGTACTCGCTTCCGGTGAGTGGCACCAAAGGCTACTACGGTCACGCGCTCGGCGCGAGCGGCGCGATCGAGGCGGGGATTTGCGCGCTGGCGATGACGAACGACTGGCTGCCGCCGACGGTGAACTTGGCGAATGCGGATGAGGCGTGCGACCTCGATTACATCAAGCGGGATGGGCTCGACTCGTGTCCCGAGGTGATTCTGTCGAACTCCTTTGGCTTTGGCGGGATCAATGCCGCATTGGTGTTTCGTCGGAACAACTAGGCGTTGAGGTCACAGCCTCCGGATCACTATGCGGCAGAGCGGAAGGTCGCGCGGGATCTGGCGCTGCGGATGATACAGCACGTGGAAAAGTGTAAATTCCGTGCAGATGACCTCCACCGACGCTCCCGACTCCACCCTGATTGCCAAGTCCGACGCCCTTCTCGCTCGCGAGACCGAGCGCCGTCGCACGTTCGCGATCATCTCGCACCCGGACGCCGGCAAGACGACGCTCACCGAGAAGCTCCTCCTCTACGGCGGCGCCATTCACCTTGCCGGATCGGTGAAGTCGCGCAGGGCAGAGCGGCATGCGACGAGCGACTGGATGGAGCTGGAGCGGCAGCGCGGAATCTCGGTGACGTCGAGCGTGCTGCAGTTCGACTACCAGGGGTTCCGGATCAATCTCCTCGACACGCCCGGCCACGAGGACTTTTCCGAGGACACGTATCGTACGCTGATGGCTGCGGACAGCGCGGTGATGCTGCTCGACAATCGCCGCGGAGTCGAGGATCGCACGCGGCAGCTGTTCGCGGTGTGCAAGCGGCGGCGGATGCCGATCTTCACTTTCGTGAATAAGTGCGATCGCGCCGGTGAGGATCCGCTCAAGCTCATCAGCGATGTCGAGGCCGACCTCGAGATCAATTGTTACCCGGTGACGTGGCCCATCTATCGGGATAGCGTTTTCGCGGGGGTGTACGATCGGCGCCGAAAACGCGTGGAGATGTTCGAGCGCGGGAAGGATCACGGATCACGGGTGGCCGAGCATCAGAGCTCCGAGCTCGACGATCCCGCGCTCATCGCGATGCTCGGCGAGGATGCGCACGCACGGCTCGTGCAGGAGATCGGGCTGCTCGATGCGGCCGGCCATGAGTTCGATCATACGGCGCTGCTCACAGGTGATCTCTCGCCGGTGTTCTTCGGGAGCGCGCTCACGAACTTCGGTGTCGAGCCCTTTCTCGAGGAATTTCTCGATCTCGCGCCATCGCCGTCACCGCACGAGTCGACGAAGGGTGATGTGGAGCCGACGAACCCGGAGTTTTCGGGGTTCGTGTTCAAGATTCAGGCGAACATGGATCCGCGTCATCGCGATCGCATCGCCTTCGTGCGCGTGTGCTCCGGGCGCTTCGAGGCGGGGATGCAGGTGAAGCTCGGGCGCACGGGCAAGATCGTGCGACTTCCTGCGCCGCAGCAATTTCTGGCGCGCGAGCGGAGCGCGGTGGACGAGGCGTGGCCGGGCGACGTGATCGGTGTCGTCGACAAGGGAACGCTCCGCATCGGCGACACGCTCTCGCCGAATGGCGACGTAGAGTATTCGGGAATTCCGCGCTTTGCACCGGAGCATTTCGCACGCATCATCGGCACGGATCCGATGCGCCGGAAACAGCTCGACGCGGGGCTGCGCCAGCTCACCGAAGAGGGAGCTGCGCAGGTCTTCTTCACCGAGGTCGACGGCGGCCCGAATCCCGTGATCGGCGCGGTCGGGATGCTGCAGTTCGACGTGATGCTCTTTCGACTCGAGCACGAGTACGGGGCTCCGTGCCGAATCGAGAAGCTGCCGTATCGCTATCCGCGCTGGGTGACGGGGCCCGAGGCGGCCATCGAGCGCGCATCGCGCGG
>JBDTXL010000190.1:0-2156 GCA_040006195.1 Gemmatimonadota bacterium
GAATTCCGCCGACGAAGGAATTCGGGTTGTAGCTCGGTGCGGAGTACATGGCGAGGACACCGCCCGTCTTCGGATCAATCGCGATCGCGCCGCCCTGCAGCGAGTCGCTGAAGATCGTCGCCATGAAGCGCTGAAGCGGCATGTCGATATTCGTGTACAACGGCGCGGCAGGCTGCGCGGCGACCTCCTCGCGCGCACCGGCTTCGCGCACCACACGTCCGAGCGCGTCGACCTCGACGTAGCGCACCCCTTCGCGACCGCGGAGGCGTGTCTCGTACTGCTTCTCCAAGCCGTTCTTTCCAACCGACTGCCCGGTCTTGTAGCCAAGGTAGCGCGGATTGGTGAGCTCTGTTTCGGTGACTTCGCCGACGTAGCCGACGAAGGTCGAAACGGCAGCGCCGTCGGGGTAGTAGCGCTTGGGGGCGGACTGGATGATCAGCCCCGGAAAATCGATGCGGCGCTCTTCGAGCACCGACACGATATCGAACGAAGCGTCGGCGAGCACCGCCACCGGGCGATTGCGTGCGCGCGAGAAGCGGCGCACGGAAAGATCGATCTGCTCGGGAGAGATCTGGATGATCGCCGAGAGCCGCGTGAGCGCCGCGCGCAGCGAGTCCGCGCTCGCCGAGAGAATCGACACCGCGTACCCCGGCACATTCTCGGCAATGACCTGATTGTTCCGGTCGTAGATGATCCCGCGCGGCGCGGGGAGCGGCACCTCGCGCAGGCGGTTGGTTTCCGACTGCTGCGAGTACTTGGTGTAGTTGACGACCTGCGTCTTGAAGAATGCGGAGAGCAACAGCGCAAAGATCCCCACGAGCGCCCACGAGGCGACGCGCGCCCGGCGCGCGATCTCGTTGGGATGAAAGCTCACGTCGTGGACGCGCGAAGCACGGGGCGGAGGATCAGCAGCGTCACGAGGCCGAAGAGCGCGGTGACGGCGGCGGTGAGCGGCGACCAGACGAAGAGCTGAATCGCGACCTGCCTGAAATCACCACGATGTCCCGCGAGCACGAAGATGATGTCGAATGCCCACTTGCCGAGAAAGAAGAAGAGCGCATTGAGAAGCACATCGTCGGCAAAGAAAACGGCCTTGAGCCACGACGCCGTGAAGCCGATCATGCTCATCGCGAGCGCGCCCGCGCCGAAGACGTGTACGTCGACGGAGTCGGAGACGAGGCCGACGCAGAGACCAATCAATGCGGCGGCACCCGGACGCACGCGGATCGCAACGAGCAGCGTCGCGATGACGAGGAAGTCGGGGCCCGCGCGCCAGCCGAGGAGCGGGCGCAGCGTGTAGTGCAGCATCACGAGAATGATGAACGCGATCAGTGTGCGGAAAAAATCGGTTGGTCTCATGGCGTAGTCGCGGTAACCGGCCGCGTGGTCGTATCGCGCGGAAGCGCGGCGGAATCCTTGTGCGATTGGAGCCGGTTGAGCGAGTCGCCCGCGGCCACGATGCTCTTCACGGCGGAGTCGGCATACGCTCCGACCTTCCACACGGACTGCACTCCCGCCGTCGTGCGCGCGGGCAGCAGCACCATCACATCCGACACATCAGCTGGCGAAACCGCAGGGCGCAGCAGGTACGTGCGCGCCCACAGCTCCGACGTCTTTACCTCGGCGATCACCGTTCCGACGGGAATGCCGCGCGGGAAGGTGCCGCCCAGGCCCGAGCTCACGATCAGCGTACCCGGCTTGAGATTGCTGCGCATCGTGACTCCGCGCATCTCGAGCAGGTAGCGCTCGGGTTCACTGCCCAGGTGCGCGCCGACGATGCCGTACGCCGCAGTGTCGACCGTCATCGCGCTCACGCGGAAATCCGGATGCGCCCACGCGATCGCAATGCTCATCGTCGGGTCGACGTTCCTGACCATGCCGACGAGACCTTCGGGTGCGACGACAGGGCTGAACGGACGAATCCCGGCCTTGGCTCCCGCGGAGAGCGCAACGGTGTACTCTTCGCCGACGCCGCGTCCCTGCAGCACCTCCGCGGGAACGAAGCCCCAACGAAGCGCCTCGCCGAGACCGAGCAGTTTGCGGAGTCTGTTGTTGTCGGCGAGCGATGCGTCGAGCGACATCGCGCGGAGCGCTATGCTGTCGCGCTGCGCCTCGCGCACTTCGCGCGTGAGCCAGGAGCGGCGACTCTGCTCGGC
>JBDTXL010000191.1:0-6604 GCA_040006195.1 Gemmatimonadota bacterium
CGCGCAGCAGATCGAGGCGCGAGCGATCCTGCTCGTTGCGCGCGACGATCAGCTGGGCGCGAATCGTGGCGAACTGCGACCGCGCGCGCGTCACGTCGAGCGCGACGCCGACCCCGGCGCGAAGCTCTTCGTTCGCGATGCCAAGCAGCGAGTCCGCGAGCACCGAGTCGGCGACGCGCGCACCGAGCTGCGCGTCGGCTCGCTGGGCGCGAAGATATGCGTTCGCCGCGTTCTGCGCCGAGCGCTCGGCCTCGTTCGCCGCGATCGCGCCGTATGCGCGCGCCGTGGTGCGGGCGCCCTTGAGCCGCTGAAGCGCGCCGAAGTCGAGAAAGGTCTCGGTGATCTTCGCGCGTACATCGAAAAGATTCACGGGACCAATGACTGCCCCGTTCGCATCGAAACCGGGAAAGGTGACGCCAAAGGTCGCCGAGTTGAAGGTTCGGCCATTCTCCGCGGCGTATCCGGAGATCGTCGGGAGCAGATCGGAGCGCGACTGCGTGATGCGCGCGGCGGCCTGCGCGGTTCGCGCGCGGGCCTCGAGCGCGGACGCGTTTTGTCGTGCACCGAGCCGTGCGGCGTCGCCGAGGGTGAGCGGGCGCGCGAGCGCGGAGTCCTGGGCGGCAGCCGATGCTGCGGCGCCGAAGAGGTAGAGCGCGGCGAGGATGCGGAAGCTGGTGGTCATGTGTGCACGGATGACGTTGCGGGCGCCGGTAGTTGGCCGATCGCGTGCAGACAGAAGTCCACGAGCTGATCGAGCACCTGGTTGTCGGACAGATCGCGCATGAACGGGATGCGGGCGCGCTTGGCCGCCCACACGCCGTGAATGAAGAGCACTGAATGGAGCATGCGTCCGGCGGCGAGCGGCTCGATGTCGCGGAACTCACCGCTCTCGACTCCGCGCTTCACGATGTCGCCGAGGATGCGCATCGAGCGCATGGGTACTTCCTCGATGAACTGCTCGTAGAGATCGGGGAAGTGGTGCAGCTCGCTCAGAATGAGGCGGTAGAGAATCTCGAACGACGGCGTGCGGACGTAGTCCCACGTGTAGCGCAGATATTCGCGGAGCTGCTCGCGCGCGGTGGCGGCTTCGGTGATCATCGCCTCGACGGTCGCGATGTGCCGCGATGGGATCTCGCGGATCATGTCGCAGAAGAGCGCTTCCTTGTTGGGGAAGTAGAGATAGATCGTGCCTTTGGAGACACCTGCGCTGCGGGCGATGTCTTCGAGTCGAGCGGCCGCGAGCCCGCGCTCGCCAAAGACCTCGAGCGCTGCGTCGAGGATCTGGCGCGGACGTTCGCCGGGGAGGCGGCGCCAGCGGGGAGCATTGGCTTGGGCGGACTCAGACATCGGGCTCTGGTGGTGTGCGAGAATAACTAAACGGCTCGTCAGTAGAGTTGTTCCCGTCTCGAATGGAAGGAAGTCAACCCGGATGCAAAAGGGGCGGACGCCTAGGCGCCCGCCCCTTGTACCACCCACCCAACAACTTACTTGGCTACCTCAGCCGCAGGCTTCTCGGCTTCGTAGTGCGCGTTCGTGAAGTGCACGATCGCCGTCATGGTGACGAAAAGCACGACGGCACCAATGATGAGCCCGGTATAGCCCGCCTTTAGATCTCCTGCCTTCGGTGAGGCCATTTGATCTCCTCGAGTTAGGCGACCCGAACGGTCGTCATCGTGTCGTTCTGGGTGAGCTTCTTCAGCACGTCGACGCCCGTCGTGATCTTCCCGAACACGGTGTGAACGCCGTTCAGGTGCCGAGTGCTGTTCTCGTCGAGCACCATGAAGAACTGGCTCCCGCCCGTGTCCTTGCCGGCGTGCGCCATCGACAGGGCACCGACCTCGTGCTTGTTCGGATTGCCCTTCGTCTCACACTGAATGTGGTAGCCCGGGCCGCCCGTGCCGATGCGGCGATCGCCCTCGGGGAGATCGCGCGAGAGCGGATCGCCGCCCTGCACCATGAAGCCTGGAATCACACGGTGGAACTTCACGCCGTCGTAGAAGCTGCTGTTCGCGAGCTTCTCGAAGTTGGCGGCGGCGAGCGGTGCATCCTTGTCAAAGAGCTCCGCGACAATGGTGCCGCGATTGGTCTCGATCGTAGCGTGCTTCGTCATGTAGTCAACCAGCCGTCGAAGGAAGTCGTAGTGGAGAGCGCCGAAGTTTAATCACGACAGCGCGCCTCCGCACCGGTGCGCTCAGACGCGCGAGGATGGGCACAGGTCGTTGAGCGGACAGATCTCGCACATCGGCGCGCGCGCGATGCAGACCCGACGCCCGTGCTCGATCAGCAGGTGCGACACCATCGTCCATTGTTCCGACGGAAAGAGCGGCATCAGATCCGTCTCGATCTTCACGGCGTCGGTCGCGCGCGTGAGGCCGAGCCGCTCGGAGAGCCGAGTAACGTGGGTGTCGACGACGATTCCGATGTTCTTGCCGAAGGCGTTCCCGAGAATGACGTTCGCCGTCTTGCGGCCGACGCCTGGAAGCTGCGTGAGCTCCTCCATCGTGTCGGGGACCTTGCCGCCATAGCTGGCGACGAGCGCCTGCGCCATTCCGAGCAGGCTCTTCGTCTTGTTCCGAAAGAAGCCCGTGCTCCTGATCTCGGTCTCGAGCTCCTCACGCTCGGCGTCGGCCATCTCGGTGGCGCCCGGATAGTGCTTGAAAAGCGCGGGGGTCACGAGATTGACGCCCTTGTCGGTGCTCTGCGCGCTGAGAATAGTCGCTACGAGGAGCTGGAAAGCGTTTTCGTGGTTCAGCGCACAGTGCGCGTCGGGATACATGGCCGCGAGTCGCCTGTAGTACTCGGTTGCGCGCGCCTTTCGCTCGGCCGCGGTCCGCGGCCAGCGCTCGCGGAGGTGCGGGAGCAGAACGGACTTCGACTTCGGCTTGGGCGCCTTCGACTTCGCGAGTGCCGGCTTCGCGCTCTTCTTCGCGAGCTTCTTCACGCTCTTCACGATCTTCTGCTTCGCCGCCTGCTTCGCTGTCATCCCTTCCTCCGCATCCGAAGTCGCTCCACGATCTCCGCCGCGCTCAGCGTGTTGAGCACATCCCGGGCTTCCAGCCACCCCTTTCGCGCGATGCCCACTCCGAACTCCATATTTTGCAGCCCACGCGTCGAGTGCGCGTCTGGGCCGATCTCGAACGAGCAGCCAAGTGATTTTGCGAGCTGGCAATGCCGCCAGTCGAGATCGAGGCGATGTGGATCCGCATTGATCTCGATCGCCACGCCCTTCGCCGCCGCCTTCGCGATTACTGCCTCCATGTCGATCGCGTACGCCTCGCGGCTCAGCAGCAGTCGTCCGGTGGGATGGCCGAGGATCGTGACGTGCGGATCGTCGAGCGCGCGCAGCACGCGCGCGGTCATCGTCTCGCGATCCATCGAGAAGCGCGAGTGCACGCTCGCGATCACGTAATCGAAGCGATCGCGCAGCAGCTGATCATAGTCGATCTGCCCATCCGCGAGAATGTCGGCCTCGACACCCTTCAAAATACGTATGCCGAGATCTCTTGAATTCAAGAGATCTATCTCGGCGTGCTGCGCGATCACTGCTTCGGGCTTGAGGCCACCCGCGTAGAACGCGCTCTGCGAATGGTCGGAGATCCCGATGTACGTCCACCCCAGCGCGCGCGCCGCTTCCGCCATCTCGGCGATCGTCGCCTTCCCATCCGAGAAGTCGGAGTGGCAGTGGAGCACGCCGCGGATGTCGGCGGACTCGATCAGTGTGGGGAGCGCGCCCGCTGCCGCTGCCGCGACCTCGCCGCGTCCTTCCCGCAGCTCCGGCTCGATATACGCGAGCCCGAGCGCACGATAGAGCGCGCGCTCGTCTGCCACGGCCACTCGCGTACCCTCCGAATCCCGCAGCTCGTCGCCGTCGAGGCGCATTCCGCGCGCCGCGGCATGCGCCGCAACGTCGCTCACGTGCGACTCGCTTCCCGTCGCGCGCCACTCCGCCATCGCGTAGCGCTCCGGCGTGACGCAGAGGAGGTCGAGCACGGATCCGTCGACGAAGTGCACCGTCGCCACGCCATCGCCTCGCATCTCCGCGTCCCGAACCCCGGGTGCGCTGGCGAAGCTCGCCGCGACACCCTCCGGCGCCACGCTGCACGACGCGACGACGTCGATGTCCCGCACGATCTCGTTCCGCCGCCTGAGCGACCCCGCAAGCATCGCGCGCTCGACCTCAGGATGCGCGAGCACCGCCGCGAGCATGTGCTCCGACTCCGCGAGCGCATGCGGATAGAGCATGTACGCGCTGTTCTCACGCAGATACGCGATCCCCTTCCGAATCTTCGCCGCGGTGCCGGCGCCGAAGCGCGGCAGCTTTGCGAGACGCCCATCGCTCGCCGCCGCCTCGAGCTCCGCGAGCGTCGAGACGCCGAGCCCCTCGTGGATCTTCTGGATCTTCGCGGTGCCGAGTCCGGGCACCCGCAGCATCTCGATCAGCCCCTCCGGCGTTTCGGCGCGCAGCTGCTCGAGGTATCGCGACTCTCCGCTCTCGACGAGCTCCCGAATCGTCGACAGCGTCGCGGGCCCGATTCCCTTGAGCTCAGCGAGCTCGCCACTCGCGACGAACGGCGCCAGATCATCAGTCTGGACGCTCAGGATCGCGCGCGCCGCATTGCGATAGGCTGCGCTCTTGAAGCGATTCTCGTTTTTCAGCTCGATGAAGTCGGCGATCTGCGACAGCGCGTGTGCGACGGATCGTGGATCCACGCGCTCACCGAACGCGAACGTAGGGGAGCTGCGTCACTCCCTCGCCACCGGTCTCCTGCACGCGCTCGAGACGATCGGGATGCGTATCCAGATAATGGAATGCGCGAATCACCAGCGCCTCGAGCTCGCTCGTCGTCGCCAGGGTGCGGTAGCCCATGCGCTCGCCGCCCGGAATCGCATTCGCATACGCAACGCCTTCGGCTCTCCACGGATGCGCGGCGCGCCCGGCGACTTTTGCCGGATCGAGATCATCGCGGTACGACACCAGCGACACGCCGGGACGGTCGGGACGCAGCCCGAGCACCATTTGCACGCGAAGGTGCGCGCCCGAGTCCGCGCGCTGCTCCGTCTCGGCGGCGACGGCGAACAGGCCATCGAGTGGCTCGTACGGCGCGTCGGTGGAGACGCGCGCCCACAGCTTCTGATATGGAAACTGCAGATAGCTCGCCGGCGGCCCCGCCAGGATCCAGTCGCCCATCTCGTAGTCGGGCTCCGTCAGCAGCGCCGCCACCGAATCCTCGAACGAATACAGACGTCGCCCAAAACTCCAGAACTGATAGCCCTGGTAGAGCAGCTCGCCATACTCATCCATCGCCTCGGGATCCGCATCGTCAGCGACCATTTCGCCGAGCGCGGCGCCGGCGTGGCCGAGGAGGAGAAACTGATCGCGCCGGTGCACGTCCGAGCCGCGCTGCTCCCCCTCGGCGCGTATGGCCGGAAAGTCTTCGCGCTCGAGTGGCTCGAGGATCAGTTCGTAGGGAGTGAGTCGCGCTGGCACACGCTCGGAATTCGCAGGAATCAGGCCTGCTCCTCGACACCGGCGGCATCACGCAGTCGCGCGACGAGCTCGTGCAGCTGATGCTCGGTGTAGTCGATCTCCTGCGCCGCGCCATCGAGATCGATGAGTCCGGCGCGCATCGAGACGGCCACCTGGTTGAGATAGCGCACCTTTCGCAGAATTTCATCGGTGACCGCGCGCAGCGAGAGATAGCGGCGCTTGTTGACGGTCGCGCGGCGATGGCGCGCGATGAGCTCCGGTTCGGTGAGCGCGCGCGCGGCGGAGATCACTTCTTCGGTGGTCCGTCCCGAGATCGTGCCGCGATCCGGAATCCCCTCATCCTCCCACTCCTCCTCTGCGAACCAGAGTCGGCCGACGTGCTCGATCCCGTCGAAGGAGATGTTGAGCGACACCGCGAGGCTTCGATCATCCGATGTGATCGTGGCGATCTCGCGCTCGATCGTATCGTCCGCTGGCGTCATGACTGTGCTCTCGTGCGCTGGAGAAAGTCGCGAACTGCGGCGAAGAATGCGCCCCGACCTTCAACGTAAGGGACGTGGGCGCTTTCGTCGAGGATCACGAGCTCGCCGCGCGGAAGCGCCGACGCGATGACTTCCGAGGAGCCGAGCGGAATGGCGTCGTGCGCGCCGTGCAGCACGAGCGTTGGCGCCTCGACGAGCGGGAGCTTGCCGGTGATATCGTAGCCGGCGAGGCTCTCCCACACCGACTGCTGCACGCGCGCGATCACGCGAAAGGGGGTGAGCTCGCTCGCGCGCGTGGGGTCGGCGAAGTACCCCGCGACGCCGAGCTCGAAGATGCGCTTCGCGTACGCGGCGGGATCGCTGTCGCGGAGCCCCGCCGCCGCGATGGCTGCGCGCTCCTCGGCGATCCATGGCGCGCGCTGCCGACGCGCGAGCTCCTCGCTGAACTGTGCGCGATACGCTGCGGTGGCCGGGGCGGGGCAGATGAGCACCATGCGCACGGGAGCCACGGCGGGCTCGCTCGCGGTGATGACGAGGCCTTCGTCGCGGAAGCCGCCGGATGCCGCGATCGCATACAGGAGCGCGAGCAGCCCGCCCCACGAATAGCCGACGAGGGTGAGCGGCTCGAGCGCGA
>JBDTXL010000192.1:0-3478 GCA_040006195.1 Gemmatimonadota bacterium
AAGCGTGCGCTTCTCATCGTCGACATGCCTTTTCTCACGTACCAGGTTTCGCCGCAGCGCGCTCTGCTGAATTGCGGACGTGTGATGGCGGAAGCCGGAGCCGATGCGGTGAAGCTCGAGGGCGCGAGCGACAGCGTGCTTGCCGCGGTGCGTGCCGTCACGGGTGCCGGAATCCCCGTCATGGGACATCTCGGATTCACGCCGCAGTCCGTCAACACTCTCGGCGGCACGCGCGTGCAGGCGCGTGACGTCATCGGTGCCAGGAAAATCGTCGAGGATGCGAAGAAGCTCGAGGCCGCGGGCGCGTTTTCGATCGTGCTCGAGCTCGTGCCTTCGAAGGTTGCGGCGAACGTGACGAAAGCCGTGCGCATTCCGACGATCGGCATCGGCGCCGGCGCGCAGTGCAGCGGACAGGTGCTCGTCCTGCACGATCTGCTCGGGCTCAATGACGGTTTCAATCCCAAGTTTCTCAAGCGCTATGCATCGATGGCGACCGAGGTTCGCGATGCCGTCTCGCGATTCGCCAAGGATGTTCGCGACGGGAACTATCCTGACGACGATCACAGCTTCTAGGCCGCGGCAACAAGAGTGCAAATCATCGAGCGCATCGATCCCTTACGGCTCGCACTCGAGGAGCCGAGGCGGAACGGAAAGGGAATTGCGCTGGTGCCGACGATGGGCGCATTGCACGAGGGGCATCTCGCGTTGATCGATCGCGCGCGCGAGCGCGCGCAGACCGTGGTGATGAGCCTCTTCGTGAATCCGCTCCAGTTCGGACCGAACGAGGATTTCGCCCGCTACCCGCGCGATCCCGACGGCGATGCCCGTCTCGCAGCGTCGCGCGGCGCAGATATTCTCTTCGCTCCGCTGCCGGACGAGCTCTATCGCGCGGGGCGCACGGTTACCGTGGTTCCGGCGGCGCTGGCCTCGCGATGGGACGGCGCTTCGCGACCCGGACATTTCACCGGCGTTCTCACGATCGTCGCGAAGCTCTTCAACATCGTGCAGCCCGACGTCGCCGTCTTCGGCCAGAAAGACATTCAGCAGGCGACGCTGATTCACGCGATGGTGCGCGACCTCGACTTCCCGATCCGCATTATCGTCGCGCCGACCGTTCGCGAGAGTGACGGCGTTGCGCTCTCGAGTCGCAACGCATATCTGAGCGCGCCCGATCGCAAGCGCGCGCGCGTGCTCTCGCGCGCGATCTTCGCGATGCGCGACGCCTTCGATGTCGGCGAGACATCGGCCGCCGCACTCGAGCGACTCGGCGGTGCAGTGGTGGCGGCCGAACCCGAGGTGAAGCTCGAGTATCTCGCGGTGATGCATGCGAAGACGCTCGAGCCCGCACCCGCGGCTGCCGCGGGGAACATCGTTGCAATCGCCGCACGCGTCGGCACCACTCGTCTCATCGACAACGTCATCCTCGGCGCACCGGATCCAGCGGGATGAAGGTCGAGCAGCTCGCGCTACCGCCGTGGGCAGTCGCGTCGCCCAGGCGCCGGGCGCACATTGCGCGTGTCACGGGGCTCGCCCTCGAGTGGGCCGATGCGATGCATGTGGATAAGATGACGCGCGATGCCTGGCGCGATGCGGCGCAGTGGCACGACCTGCTCCGCGATGCCGAGGACTCTGAGCTGCGGGCAATCGTCCCGCACCTCGATTGGCCTGCATCCACGCTTCACGGGCCGGCGGCCGCGGCGAAGCTCGCCGAGGATGGCGAGCGCCGAGCCGATGTGCTCGACGCGATCTTCTGGCACACGATCGGAAAGGCGAAGTGGGTGCGAACGGGGCGCATGCTCTACATGGCCGATTATCTCGAGCACGGCCGGACATTCGAGCGGAAAGAACGCGCGCGCCTCGCGGCGAACGTCGCTGAGGATTTCGAAGGCACCTTCCGCGCGGTCGTGCGGCTCAGGCTCGGCGACAGGATCGCGTCGGAAAGCACGCTGCGTGTCGAGACGGCTGAGCTCTGGGAGAGCGTGCGGTGAATACTCGCGCGCTCGTAATCGCCGGATCTGCGCTCGCGCTACTTCTCATCGCGGTCGTGATGATGAGCGCACACGGAACTCGAAAGGGCGAGCTTTCGCCGGCACCGCAGTCCGCATCGCGAAGCGGCACGGCTACCAGCGCAGCATCGCTTCCGGATCCAAAGTGGGCGAAGGGCCAGCGCATCACCGTCGAGCTTCTCAACGCGACGAGGGTTCGCGGGCTGGCGCGGCGAGCCGCGCTCACGCTGCGCGATCGGGGCTTCGACGTCGTGTCGACAGGAACGAATCGCGAGCAGTTCGATTCGACGCAGGTGCTCGATCGTACCGGACACCGCGACTGGGCGGAGCTGGCGGCGAAGGCGATGGGCGGGGGCACGGTGCTCGTGCGCCCCGACAGCTCACGCGAGGTTGACCTGACTGTGCTCATTGGGACGACGTGGCACCCCCCGTCCCAGCCGTTCTACCCGTAGCTGCCCGCACGCGGCGGCAATGTCCTTGCCGCGGCTCTTCCGCACCGCCACCTCGACACCCGCCTCGCGCAGCGCGCGCGCGAAGCTCGAGATGCGCTCGCTCGAAGATCCCTTGAATTCAAGAGATCCTCCCTCGTGCAGCGGAATCAGGTTCACGAACGCGCGGCAGTCGCGCGCGAGCGCCGCCAGCTGGCGCGCATGCTCGGGCGAGTCGTTGACGTCACCGAGCATGACGTACTCGAACGTGACGCGCCGGTCGAATGTCTTCGCCTGGGCGATGACGTCGGCGAGCGGATACTTGATGTTCACCGGCATGAGCTCTCGGCGCAGCTCGTCCGTTGGCGCGTGGATCGAGATCGCGAGGCGGAACTGCTCGGGGCGCTCGCCAAGAGCGACGATGCCTGGGAGCACGCCGACGGTCGACACGGTGATATGGCGCGCGCCGATGCCGATTCCCTGCGGGCTGTTCAGGATCGTGAGCGCTGCATCGACGGCGGGCCAGTTCATCATCGGCTCGCCCATTCCCATGAATACGACGTTGGTCACCGCGATCGGCGGATCGAGCAACGCCATCTCGCGTACCTGGGCCGCGATCTCCCAGGCGCCGAGATTGCGCTGGAAGCCCATTCGACCGGTGGCGCAGAAGGCGCACTGGAGTGCGCATCCGGCCTGCGACGAGATGCAGAGCGTCAGCCGGCCGCCCTCGGGGATCGCGACGGTTTCGATCTCCTGGCCCTCCGGGAGCCTGAAGAGAAATTTCTCGGTGCCGTCCGACGATGTCTGCCGCGCGATCATCTCGAGTCGCGGGATCGTGAAAGTCGAGGCGAGCTTCTCTCGCAGCGCCAGCGGCAGCGCCGTCATCTCGGCGAAGCCATCAACGGGTCGCTCCCAGAGATGCCGAACGACCTGCGCGGCTCGATACGCGGGCTCGCCGGTCGCAGCCGCGTACTCCCGCAGCCGAACGAGCGCGTCGGCGGGAGTGAGGTCGAGCAGATTGATCGGAGCGGTCATCGGGCAGTC
>JBDTXL010000193.1:0-5492 GCA_040006195.1 Gemmatimonadota bacterium
CCGTCTGGGAAGGCGGTCTGCAGAAGGGGAAGGGAAGCTTTTCCGGCGCGAGCGGAAAGATCGGAGGCACGTACTCGTTTGGAACACGCTTCGGCGAGGAGCCGGGGACGAATCCCGAGGAGCTGCTGGCGGCGGCCGAAGCTGCCTGCTTCAGCATGGCGCTGAGCGTTGGACTCGAGCAGGCGGGCTCGCCACCGACGAAGATCGACACGAAGGCTGCGTGCACGATCGAGAAGATCGGCGACGGCTTCGCGATCACGACGATGAAGCTCGTGGTCCGCGCGTCCGTGCCGGGGATCTCGGCCGACGACTTTCAGAAGATCGCGCAGGCGACGAAAGATGGCTGCCCGGTATCGAAGGCGCTCAAGGGAAACGTAAAGATCGATCTGGACGCGACGCTGGCGTAGCCGGGGCTGGTGGTGGGGGTGGGCGGCTTGCGCCTGCCCCCCGCCATACCCAATGTGGACGCGTCTCCGTCGGAATGCGGAGAGCTGATCCTCCCTTTTCCGATCGAGGACCCGTGGCCGCTTTCGAGATTCGCCCGCGACGCGCCACCGAGCTCGTCGATGCGAGCTTCCAACTGCTTCGCCGCTTTTACCCGCCGCTACTCACGGTGAGTGCGATAGCGATGTCGCCCGGCGTATTCATGCGCATCATTTTGCGCGAGCAGCTGAGCAATCCGACTGCGATGATGACGAACCTCGGTGTGACTTTCGGCACGCTCGCGCTGAGCATGTTCTGCATCGCGATCGCGGACGCGGTGCTGGTCGTCGCGGCATCGGAGGGATATCTGGAGGGCAACGTCGATCTCGGACGTGCACTCGGGGCGGGAATGCGCCGACTGATTCCCGTCATCCTGTCGGTGCTGCTCCGCTACCTGGTCGTGGTCGTTCCGCTGGTCGTGCTCGGCGGCGTCGCTGCTGTGCTCATGGCGGGGGTGGCGAAGGCGACGTCGGCGGGACCGACCGGCGCAATCGTCCTGGTCGCGCTGCTGTTCCCGTTTCTCTTCTGGCTCATGCTCTACGCGGGGTTACGCACCTTCGCGGTGACGCCCGCGGTACTGATCGAGCGGCAGGGCCCGTGGTCCTCGATCACGCGCAGCTGGCGGCTGAGCAAGGATTGCACGTGGCACATCTTTTTTTCGCTCGGCCTCGCATGGCTGCTGTACTTCGTGATCGCGCTGATCGCGACCGTGGTCGGCGCGATGCTTCTGTCGCCGCAGATGGTCGGGGTCGTGAGCGCGATCCTCATCATCCCGATCTATCCGCTGCTCGCGGTCGTGACGACGTTGCTCTACTACGACCTGCGCATTCGGAAGGAAGGGTTCGATCTCGAGCTGATGTCGAAGGATCTTGGTGCCGCCTCCGCGCCAGCGTCGGCGCCGCTGCCGGCGGCCTAGTCCGACCCGGTCTTGATTGCGCGCGAATCGCGGCGCGCGCCATCGGCGACTCCGCCGGAGACGACGAACGCCATGAGGTCTGCACTCTCGCCGGGCATCCGCTCGACCTGACTCGCGGGCACGAGCAGCAAATGGCCGGCGAAGGCGTATGCCTGCGGCACGTACACCGCGACGTAACCCGCCATGCCGAAGCTGTCGAGCGACTCGCGCGTGACGAAG
This sequence comes from Gemmatimonadota bacterium, assembly GCA_040006195.1. GTDB lineage: Bacteria > Gemmatimonadota > Gemmatimonadetes > Gemmatimonadales > Gemmatimonadaceae > FEN-1250. The sequence continues at coordinate 1,619 of JBDTXL010000193.1, forward strand.
CCGATCATCTTCACACCGCTGCCCGGACCGACGGTGACCGTCACGGGGATGTCGAAGCGGCGCTTCTCGCCCACGAAGGCGTTGAGCAGATCGCGCGTCGAGGAGTACACGAGGCGCACGAAGGGAAGCTTCTCGATGCTGCTCTCGACCACCGACATGACTCCCGCGGTCACGAGCGACGATGCAATCACGCCCACGAGCGTGATCGTGACGATCGTGACCACGAACCCCGCACCGGGGATCGACAAGTTGAGCAGTCCATCGATGCGCTGGAAGAGAGCCCAGCACACCCACAGCGTAACGGCGACTGGCGCGGTGACTACGAGCCCGCGCAAAAAATAGGCAATCAGCTTTCGCATGACTCGTAGGATGAACGCCCGCGGCCGCCCGCGCCAGCCGAAGCAGTCGTCGATGCGGTAAGTTTCACGCGTGACCAACGCGAAATCATCGGCGGAGAGCAAGCTCGTTCCGCACGCGCTCTGGCAGCGCGCGGCAGTTCGCCATCTCGAGAAGGCGGACCCGGTGCTCGCGAGCATCATCGAGCGTGTTGGTCCGAATCGCTTCGGCGGGAGAGCCGCGGGTTCGCACCTCGACGCGCTGGTGCGCTCGATCGTCTCGCAGCAACTCTCGACTTCGGCAGCCGCGACGATCCACGCGCGCCTGCTCACGCTGGTCGGCGCGGCGAACCCGCTGCCGGCGGACTGGCTCTCGCTCAACGATCCGGACATGCGCGCCGCGGGGCTCTCGCGCCAGAAGATCGCCTACATCCGCGATCTCGCCCGACATGTGAAGGATGGCGAGCTGCCGATGGACGAGCTGCACCTCATGTCGGACGACGAGGTCATCGAGGCGCTCACGGCGGTGAAGGGGATCGGCGTCTGGACTGCGCAGATGTTCCTGATGTTCAGACTTGGCCGCCCCGATATTCTCCCCGTTCTCGATCTTGGCATCCGCAACGCCTTTCGGCGCGCCTACAAGCTGCGCAAGGATCCGACGCCGAAGCGCATGCAGGGAATCGCCAAGTCGTGGTCGCCGTATCGCTCGGTGGCCTCGTGGTACCTCTGGCAGAGTCTCGAGCTTCCGTTGATCGACACGACGCGTGGCTAAGTCGCGCGCGCGCATCCCTCGTGGCACACCGCGCGGTGCGCCATCGAAGCCGGCACCGCGCGCCGAGCGTTTCGAGCTCTTCGCGATCTGCGCGCCTGGGCTCGAAGATGTGCTCGAGGCTGAGATGCGCGCCCTCGATCTCGACATCGGGAAGCGCGACATCGGTGGAATAGCCTTCTCCGGCGGCTCGAGCGCGCTCTTTCGCGCCAATCTCTGGCTCCGCACCGCGACGCGCGTGATCGCGCGCGTGGGCGACTTCCACGCGCGCCTCTTCGATGAGCTCGAGCGACACTCGCGGAAGCTCGCGTGGAGCCGTTTCATCGATGGCGGACAGCCGGTTCGTCTCCGGATCTCCACGAGCAAGTCGCGTCTCTACCATTCGGGCGCTGTCGCGCAGCGCATCGTCGAGGCGATGGAGAAGTCGACGGGAGTCGCGCCGACGGTGTCGAGCGGCGGCGATGATGACGAGGAGGCGGGCGACATGCCGCTCGTCATCGTGCGGCTCTTCCGCGATCAGTGCACAGTGAGCATTGATACGTCGGGCGCACTTCTGCATCGGCGCGGCTACCGGCTCGCCACCGCGAAAGCGCCGCTGCGCGAGACGCTCGGCGCCGCGCTCCTGCTCGCGAGCGGATGGGATCCGCAGACGCCGCTCGTCGATCCGCTTTGCGGTGCCGGGACCATTCCGATCGAGGGCGCGCTCATTGCACGCCGCATTCCACCCGGTCTCGCGCGTGACTTCGCGTTCATGCGCTGGCCGGGTTTCCATGAGCCGACATGGAAGAAGGTGGTGGACGAGGCGCGCAACGGAATTCTTCCTTCTGCACCCGCGCCGATCCTCGGCTCCGATCGCGATGCGGGCGCGATCGTCGCCTCGCGAGAGAACGCCGAGCGCGCGGGAGTGGCGGCGGACATCGACTTCGAAGAGAAGGTGATCTCGCGTATCGCACCGCCCGCGACCTCGGCGATCGGCGCGATAGTCACGAATCCGCCGTACGGAGTGCGCGTCGGCGATCGCGACGCGCTGCGGAATCTTTACGCGCAGCTCGGAACGATCGCGCGCGATCGCTTTCCCGGCTGGCGACTCACCGCGCTCTCCGCCGATCCGCGGCTCGACAGCCAGATCGGTGGCGAGTTGGACAAAGTGCTCGCGACGAAGAACGGCGGTATCGCGGTGCGCGCGATGCGCTCTACTGCTTGATCAGTCCGAACCAGCTCGCGATGAGTGCGAGCGCGGAGCCGGTCATGATCAGTCCCGCCAGTCCGCCGATCGCGTTGAGGAGGCCTCCGTTCTTGAAGCTGCCCATCACCTTCGAGTTGTTGCAGATGATCAGCACGATGATGATGAGCGGCGGCGCGAGCATTCCGTTGATCACGGCTGACCAGAGCAGCAGCCGTATGGGATCGATCGGTGAAAAGGTGAGCGCCACCCCAATGAGCATCGAAGCCGCGATCACGATGTAGAAGTTCCGTGCCTGGTGCGGCTGCGTGTCCATGCCGCGCCTCCATGCCGCTGCCTCGGCCACCGCGTACGCCGCGGAGCCGGCGAGTACGGGAACGCCGAGCAGTCCAGTGCCTACGAGGCCGAGGGTGAAGAGGAGCGCGGCCGCCTTTCCCGCCACCGGCTCGAGCGCCTTCGCCGCCTCCGCGGCAGTCTGCACGTTGGTGTGCCCGTGCGCGTGGAGCGTCGCACCCGCCGTGAGGATGATGAAGTACATCACGACGTTCGACACGAGCATTCCCGAGACGACGTCCGTGCGCGCGCTGCGAAGCTCACGCTCGAGCGAGCGGCGCGGACGATCGCCGATCTCCTTGTTGAGCGCTTCATCGGCCTCGACTTCCTGCGCGGCCTGCCAGAAGAAGAGGTAGGGGCTGATCGTCGTCCCCATGATGGCGACGAAGGTAAAGATGTACTCCGGCTTGAACGAGATGGCGGGGTACAGCGTCCCCTTGAGAACATCGAGCCAGACTGGCTTCGCGAGAAAGGCGGCGACGACGTAGGCAAAGAGTACGAGCGTGAGCCATTTGAAGATCCGGAGCAGCAGCGCGTACGAGCCGTACATGAGGAAGAGCAGAATCACGATCGCGAAGGCGGGGACGAAGTATCCGCGCTTGATCCCCGACAGCAGCTCCGCGCCGGCGGCCATCCCCGAGAGGTCCGCGGCTATGTTGATGGTGTTGCCGATGAGCAGCAGGATGCATGCGAACCAGAGCAGCCAGGGCGGATAATGCTTTCGGAGCACCGATGCGAGTCCGCGACGCGTGACGAGCCCAATGCGTGCGCACATGAGCTGAACCGCGACCATCAGTGGGAGGCTGAGAAGCGCAGTCCATAGCAGTCCGTAACCGAATGCGGCGCCGGCCTGCGAGTACGTCGAGATCCCGGACGGATCGTCGTCGGCGGCGCCGGTGACGAGCCCCGGGCCCAGGTCTCCGAGGAACGCTCCGATGCCTCGCGTACCTTCCTTCCGAGAGGTCTTCGGACGCTTCTTCGCGCGCCTCTCCGCTTCGACCGTTTTGGCAGTCATGGCGCGCGCAAACGCACGTAGCGCGCCAAGCGCCGCGGCCGGTCACTCATGCACGACTTCGCGTCTTTCATCATCGCGCAGGGACATTGACAACAGGAAGCTCACAATGCCGACCACGATGGCGCCTCAGAACGCGGCGCGGAACCCAGCGACGTGAAAGCCGATTCCGAGCTTCCACGCGAGCGCGCTGGTGAGCAGCATCATCATCGCGTTCAGTACGAAAGTGAACAGTCCGAGCG
>JBDTXL010000194.1:0-5541 GCA_040006195.1 Gemmatimonadota bacterium
TCGACGCGGTGCGCGAGCTCACGCCGCGCACCACCGATCTCATCGTGGCGCGCGGAGAGCGGCTGAGCGCGACGCTCGTCGCCGCTGCACTGCGCGCGCTGCGCGTGAAGGGGCGCTACGTCGATGCGACACGCGTCATCCACACCGACGATGCGTTCGGCTCGGCGACCCCGAATCTCGCCGCCACCGATCGCGCGGCGCGCGCGGTGATCATGCCGCTGCTCGCGCGCGGCGAGATCGCGATCGTGCCCGGCTTCCTGGGTGTGTCGCCCGACGGCGCGGTGACGACGCTCGGCCGCGGCGGGTCCGATCTCTCCGCGACGCTGCTCGCGCGCGCGCTCAAGGCGCGCGCGGTGTCGCTGTGGAAGGACGTGCCCGGGCTCCTGACGTCGGATCCGCGTCTGGTGCCGCACACGAGCGTGATCGCGCAGCTGCATCCGCGCGAGGCGGCGGAGCTCGCGTACTACGGCGCGAAGGTGTTGCATCCGCGCGCGCTCATCCCACTCACGCGGCGCGCGATGCCGCTCTTCGTGCGTCCGTTCGCGGATCCGGATTCCACCGGAACCGAAGTCTCGTCGCGGCGGATGGTGCAGCGCTATCCGGTGAAGGCGCTCTCGATCTCCGCGGAGCTGGCGATGATCACCGTCGCGGGGAACGGCATGCTCGGCGTGCCGGGCATCGCGGCGCGCACCTTCGGAACGCTGCAGCGCGAGGGAATCTCGGTGTCGTTGATCTCACAGGCCTCGTCGGAGCACTCGATCTGCTTCAGCGTGCCGGCCGCGGCAGCCGCGCGCGCGCGACAGGGATTGTCGAACGAATTTCGGCACGAGATCGCGAACCGTGAGATCGACTCCGTGACTTCGCGCGATGATGTGGCAACCATTGCCATAGTCGGACTCGGCGTCGGCGACATGCCGGGGACGGCGACGCGCGCATTCGAGGCGCTGTCGACCGCCGGGATCAACGTCGTCGCGCTGGCGCAGGGGTCGTCGGAGCTCAACCTCTCCGTCGTCGTCGACGCCGTAAACGGAGTCACCGCGCTCCGGCGCATCCATTCGGCGTTCCAGCTCGATCGCATCGGCGGGGGCGGAGCGACGGGCGGCGTGCACGTGGACGCCGTGCTCCTCGGCTACGGCGCGATTGGGCAGCGCGTGGCGGCGCACATCGCGCGGAACGCAAAGCGGAGCGGCGCGCCGAGGGTGGTGGGGATCATTGATCGAAGCGGGTACCTGTTCGATGCGGCGGGGCTGTCGCCGGCGCGCCTGGCGAAGGCGAGTGCGGAGAAGCGCGCCGGGCGGAGTATCGCGACGCTTCCGGGCGCGCACCACTCGGCGACTGCGGCATCGCTGGCCCAGATCGGGCGGCATGCGCTGTCGCGCCCCGTGTGCATCGATGTGACCGCGGAGGAGACGACGCCGCTGCTGATGGACGCGATCCGCGCGGGGATGGACGTAGTGATGGCGAACAAGCGTCCGCTGAGCGGTTCGCGCGCGAGCGTGCGCGCGCTGCGCGCGCTCGCGGAGGAGCATGGCGCGCGGCTGCGTGCCGAGACGACGGTGGGCGCGGCGCTCCCGGTGCTGGATACGTATGCGAAGCTCGTCGAGTCGGGTGATCGGGTGCGCCGCATCGACGCGTGTCCATCGGGAACGCTGGGCTTTCTCTTCGACGAGCTCGGACGCGGGCAGAAATTCTCGGCGGCACTGCGCGACGCGATGGCTCGTGGCTACACGGAGCCTGATCCGCGCGACGATCTCTCGGGGATGGACGTGGCGCGGAAGGCGCTCATCCTGGGGCGGCTGCTCGGATTCGACGGCGAGATGAGCGACGTGAAGGTGGAGCCGCTGGTCGCGCCCGAAGCGGTGAAGATGCCGCTCGCGAAATTCCTGAAGAGCCTGGAGAAGTTCGACGAGGCGTGGGGGGCGCGTGTGGCGAAGGCCGCAGCGCGCGGGGGCGTGCTGCGCTACCAGGCGACGTCGAGCGCGCGGAAGGTGAGCGTCGGGCTCGTGGTCGCGGACTCATCGAGCCCGATGGCATCGCTTCGCGGGACGGACAATCAGTTCGTGTTCGTGAGCGACCGATACAGGACGAATCCGATGGTGATCTCGGGGCCCGGGGCGGGTCCGGATGTGACGGCGAGCGGGGTGTTGAACGATCTCCTGCAGTTGGCGCGAGGGCGGTAGGGCCGGCGACTATCGCTTTGCCCGCTCGTACTGCTTCGGCCACGGTACATCCACGCCGAGCTCTTTCGCCGCGTGCAGCGGGAAGTACGGATCGCGCAGCGCTTCGCGCGCGAGCAATACCAAGTCCGCCTTCCCTTCGCGGATGATGTCGTCGGCCTGCTTCGCGGTGGTGATGAGACCCACGGCGCCGGTCGGTATTCCGGTGCCCTTCCGCACGCGCTCCGCGAACGGGACCTGATAGCCGGGCTCGAGCGGGATGCGGACCTTCGCTACGTTGCCGCCGGATGAGCAGTCGATGAGGTCGACGCCGATCGGGTGAAGCACGCGCGCGAGCGCGACGGAGTCTTCGATCGTCCACCCACCTTCGATCCAGTCCGACGCCGAGATGCGCACGAAGAGCGGAAGGTGCGCGGGCCACACCGCGCGCACCGCAGCTACGATCTCGCGCAGGAAGCGCGTGCGGTTCTCGAAAGATCCGCCATATTCGTCTGTGCGCGTGTTGCTGACGGGATCGAGGAATTCATTTATCAGGTAGCCGTGCGCGCCGTGGAGCTCGATCACCTGGAAGCCCGCGTCGAGCGCGCGAGCTGCGGCGGTGGCGAAGGCTTGCACGATGTCTTGAATTCCAGATCTCTCGAGCGCGACCGGCGTCGCGTACCCATCGTCGAACGGGATCGCGCTCGGCGCGACGGGCTGCCAGCCGCCGTCTGCAGGGCTCACGACCTTGCCGCCCTTCCACGACGATGCCATGCTCGCCTTCCGCCCCGCGTGCGCGAGCTGAATTCCGGGCACCGCGCCGTGTTGTGCCACGAATGCGGTGATCCGCGCGAGCATCCCGATGTGCTCGTCCTTCCAGATGCCCAGGTCGTCGGGGGAGATACGTCCCTCGGGCACCACGGCGGTCGCCTCGGTGATGATGAGCGCGGCGCCGCCGACGGCGCGGGAGCCGAGGTGGACCAGGTGCCAGTCGCTGGCGAATCCGTCGACGCTCGAGTACTCGCACATGGGCGAGACGGCGATGCGATTCTTGAGGGTGATGCCGCGAATCGTCAGCGGTGAGAAGAGTGTGTCGGCCATGAGGACGAACGGGCGGCCAAACGCGCGCGTTCCCAGCGCTGCGAAAGATGTGACGCTGAAGGGCCGCCGGCGGCTGATAACGAAGCACGTCTTCCGCGGTTACACATGCTGACGGACGGGAGTCTGAGATGCATCAACGTCGCTCCCGGAGAAGTCATGCGCCGCCATCCGCTTCCGCTCATCTATCTGCGACTCGCGCTTTGTCCCGCCCTCGTGCGCGCGCCCGTCGCGCTCGCGGCGTTGCTACTCGTCGCCTCCGCGTGCGGCGGTTCTGGAACCGACACGGCGCCGAACACGGGGAATCTCTCCGTGACCGTCTCCTCGCCGAGTGGGGTGACGACGTCCGTCACTGTGACCGGGGCTGGTGGCTATTCCCGTTCCATTACGAGCACGCAGACGCTCAGCGGTCTCGCTGCAGGAAATTATTTCGTATCGGCTGCAGCGGGAGCGGGCTCCGACGCGATCGTCGGCAGCCTTTACGCAGCGACGGTCGCGGGAAGCCCCGCCACGATTGCGTCCGGCACGAATGCAACTGCTACCGTCACGTATGCAGCGACCGGCATACCCGGCCGAATGTGGGTGGCGAATCAGCTGGGGTTAACGATAGGCGGATATTCGTCATCGCAACTCGCGGCCAGTGGCGCGATCACGCCGGTCGCAACCATTGGCGGCAACGGCAAGGTCGGCAGCCACGCAAACAGCGTTGCCATCGACGCAGCCGGCGGGATGTGGCTCTCGAACAACAAGGACTCGCTCTTCTATTTCACCGCTGCGCAGATCGCAGCGAGTACCTCGGCGGCGCCGACGCGGGTTGTCGTCGGGGCGAATGGCTCCGTCACGTCGATCACGAGTCTTGCCTTCGACGGCGGCGGCAATCTCTGGGCCAGCGATCAGCGCGATCGGGTAGTCGAGTTCTCTGCGGCACAGCTGACGGCGGGCGGCGCTGCGACACCCGTGGTCACGCTCACATCCGCATTCGGATCGATCGTGCGTCCATTCTCCCTGGCATTCGATGTCCACGGCAATTTGTGGGTGTCGAATTACGGGAACAATTCCATAGCGTCCTTCACACCAGCACAAATCGCTGCCAGCGGCTCTCCGCAGCCGACCGCGGGTGTTACGGGCTCGCCCGGACTTACGGGACCGCTCGGCATCGCCTTCGATCGCAACGGGAATCTGTGGGTTTCATCTCTGATCGACTCTCTCGTCCAATTTCCCGCGAGCAGCCTTGCGGCGGTCGGCTCGCCCACCCCTGCGGTGATCATTACGGGGTCACTGCGAACGCCATACGGCATCGCGTTCGATGCGAGCGACGCCCTTTGGGTCGCCAGTTATCAAGGAAGCAAGCTTTTCCGCTTCTTGCCGAGCCAGCTCACGACGAGTGGCGCGCCGACACCGAGCGTCACGATCACGGGTGGCGGCCTTTCGCTGCCGACGGGGATTGCTTTTGCGCCGCACTCCGCGGCGCTGCCGTTGCACTGAGGGGGGCTGCACACGTCGCAATCGGCGGCGGCCGAGGCAGTCCCGCGCTGTCGTTGCGCACCGCGGTGCGATCCATAACTTCGATCCATGTCCGACACCCCAGATATCGTCACCGCGCTCGGTGACCGTTACGTCATCGAGCGAGAGATCGGCTCGGGCGGTATGGCCGTGGTCTACCTCGCGCGCGACAGGAAGCTCGATCGCGAGGTCGCGCTCAAGGTACTCCGCCCCGAGCTCGGCGCAGTGCTCGGCTCCGAGCGCTTCCTCACCGAGATCAAGATCTCTGCACGACTCGATCATCCGCACATCCTGACGCTCATCGACTCCGGTGAGGCGGACGGACTGCTCTATTACGTGCTGCCGTACGTGCGCGGGGAATCATTGCGCGCGAAGCTCGATCGCGAGCGGCAGCTCGGGCTGGAGGAGGCGCTGACGATCACGAAGCAGGTGGCGAGCGCGCTCGACTACGCGCACCGCCAGGGGCTCGTGCATCGCGACATCAAGCCCGAGAACATCCTGATCCAGGAAGGCGAGGCGATGCTGACGGACTTCGGCATCGCGCTCGCAGTGAAGGAAGCCGGCGGTAACCGGCTTACCCAGACCGGACTTTCGCTCGGCACGCCGCAGTACATGAGCCCGGAGCAGGCGACCGGCGATCGCGGCATCGATGCGCGCAGCGATGTGTATTCGCTCGCGTCGGTGCTCTACGAGATGCTCGCGGGCGAGCCGCCGGTGACCGGCGCGAGCGCGCAGTCGATGATCGCGAAGCTGATGACGGAGCGGCCGACGCATCTGCGCGTGC
>JBDTXL010000195.1:0-2031 GCA_040006195.1 Gemmatimonadota bacterium
TCGCGCGACGAGCCCTTGCCGCGCCGCGCACCTGCCGCACTGGCGACGAATCCGCCGGCGCGCACGGAGCCGCGCACCATCGGAAATTCCTCACCGGCCTTGAGGCCGAGGTAGGGGAAGTCGCCGAGGGTCTCGTCGAAGTAGTAGCAGATGTAAGCGGGCGTGATCTCGTCGGTCGAGATGTTGTCGCGGAGCTTCGGATGGGTCGGCGTTCCGGTGGGCGCCGAGGCGTCGAAGGGGAGATCCTCGCCCGCGAGCTGGCGGTGCAACAGCGCCGGATCCTCCGTGAGCAGGAGGACGCGTCCGTTGAAGCGAATGCGGTCCGGGACCTTGTGCACGGCGCGCGTGCGTAGACTCTCGATCATGCGACGGAAGATGCGGGCCGCAAGAGGCTATCACAAGCGAGGCGGGACCACGACACAACGAGGCCCGGCACGTTCAGGCCGGGCTTCGCCGTATATCGTGATCGTCTCGCTCGCGAGCGACGTACGACTAGCGGCGATCGTGACGACGCTCGCGCTTGTCCTGGTGCAAATCTTTACGGTTGCCGCGCTTGTCTCGGCGATCTCCGCGAAGGTCGCGGTGGTCTCGGCGCGACTCGTGGCGATCGCGGCGAAGCTCCTTGCGATCATGACGCGCCTGGCCCGTGCGTCCGTGCGCCCTGTCGCTGCGCAGCTCGCGTCGGTCGCCGCGGCGATCACGGTTGTCGGAACGAATGTCGCGCTTGTCGCTGCCGATGTCGCGCCTGTCGCTGCGCAGATCGCGCCTGTCGGAGCGGATATCGCGCGTATCGCCGCGCACTTCGCCTGAGCCCTGCAGCGGCGAGGCGGCCTGCGCGTTTGCGATGGTGGCGAACCCGGTACTAACCGTCAGCGCGAGGCCGAGTGTGATCAATTTGTTGCGAAGCATCGTGAAATCCTCCAGAGATCGGTGGGCACGCGACCGCTTCATCGCGCCGTTCGAGGAGGTAGACGAGAGGTCCGGGCGGGTGTTAAGGGATTCCCCGACCTAGCGTTTCGCAAAAAAGATGGTATCGTTCCGCGCCGGGCTGGGCCGACGCGTTTCAGGGGGCCGAGCCTGTTGCAGTTCAACGGCTTACGCACAAATCGAGGGCGCAGTGACAGCTTTGCCGACTCCGAGTAGTCCGATGCCGAGCATACCTGCCGCTCCACCAGCGACTCCGGCGGCGCCTATCGGTCCTCCTGCGGCGATGGAATTTCCGCTCTCTTGGCTCCTAGAGTTCGCGCCACCTCCAATACAGTATCGCGCCGCCATCGAAGTCGCCCGGCTTCCGCTCGCGAGCTCCAAGAGCTTCTCAGCGCTGCCATACGCCTACCAGCCGGCTATTGAGCTAGCGCTAAGTCAGTTGGCAGATGGTACTTGGAACCATAACATGCTCGCCATCCCAACCTCGCGAAGCGAGCGCTACAAGGGAATCGGGACGATCAGCGCGGTCCGTCGGCTTCTGGAGTATGGATGGGACCGGGAGTCGCCACCCCTGCTCCAGGCGCGCCGGGTGCTCTTCAGGCTGCTCGCGGAGGACGATGATCCCGCGTACCTCTACGAACTAGGGGGCAAGGCCAAGCTCGAGCTCGCCATGGTTCGTCACGGCCGTCAGGTGCTGCGCGAGGCCGCTGCTGCCGCGCTCGCTCAAGCCGGTTACGAGAACGATCCCCGGCTCCGCGGCGCCGCCCGTCGCATCCTCGAGCGAGTGGACGCCTTCCTCAAGTCGCCGCTGGCGCAGAAGCCATTCATTCGCGTGGGCAATCACCACGTACTTGCGCCCGGCGCGTCGCCGCCGAGCGTGCACACCTTGGTGATGCTCGCGCATATGCCGCTCTATCGGAGCGAGCACTACGACCTGCTCGACCGACTGTACGCGCAGCTTTCGCAGCCGCAGCCGCGTCAGGAAGCCGCCACGATGATCGGCAGCAAGATCGTTCTGGAGCCTCATCTCGTGCTCGGCGATCCACTCCCGCATCGAAACGCCGCCGACGCCGACATGCCCGCCGCGCTCTTCTGGCTCGAGAT
>JBDTXL010000196.1:0-4028 GCA_040006195.1 Gemmatimonadota bacterium
GCACTCGCCGGAGAGCGCTCCACCGGTTTCGACTTCGACGTCCTCGATCGCCTCGCCGGGGAGATCAAGGACGTCGTCGCAATGGGGACGCGCGTCGGCGTCGTGATCGGCGGCGGCAACATCGTCCGCGGCGCCCAACTCTCGAAGATGGGAATGGATCGCGTGGGCGCGGACTACATGGGCATGCTCGGCACCGTGATCAATGCGCTCGCGATGCAGGACGTCCTCGAGAAGAAGAACATCGACACGCGCGTCATGACCGCGATCCGCATGGACGAGATCGCGGAGCCGTACATCCGCCGCCGCGCGCAGCGCCATCTCGACAAGGGGCGCGTCGTGATTTTCGCAGGGGGCACGGGGAATCCGTATTTCTCCACGGACACCGCGGCAGTCCTTCGGGGTATCCAGATGAAGGCGGACATCATCATCAAGGCGACCAGCGTCGACGGTGTGTACTCCGCGGATCCGAAGAAGGACAAGAACGCGACGATGTACGAGACGATCTCGTACAAGGAAGTGATTCGCGAAGAGCTCGCGGTAATGGATCAGACTGCGATCACGCTCTGCCGCGAAAATTCGATGCCGTTGATCGTCCTCAACATTTCACGCCCGGGCTCCGTCGCCAGCGCGATTCGCGGCGATCGGGTGGGCACACTCGTCCAATGAGCACGATTCCGCAGTTCGTCAAGGAAGCACGCGCCGGCATGGATAAGGCGCTCGAGAGCTCCCGTAAGGAGTTCTCCTCGATCAGGAGCGGCAAGGCATCGACGACGCTGCTCGACACCATTCGCGTCGATGCGTATGGGCAGTCGATGCCGATGTCGCAGGTGGGCAGCGTCTCCGCACCGGAGGCGCGACTGCTCACGATCACGCCGTGGGACAAGGGGCTCACGCAGGCGATCGAGAAGGCGATCCGCGACTCCGATCTCGGGCTCAATCCTCAGAGCCAGGGAGGCGTGATTCGCGTGCCGCTTCCATCGCTCAATGAAGAGCGGCGCAAGGAGCTCGTGAAGGTCGTCCACCGTCTTGCCGAGGAGGGGCGAATCGGCGTGCGCCATGCGCGCACGGTTGCACGCGACGCGATCAAGAAGCTCGACAAGGCGCCGGAAGACGACAAGAAGGCGGCGGACAAGGAGCTGCAGAAGGTGCACGACGAGCACATCGCGAAGCTCGAGGAGATGCTGAAGGCGAAGGAAGCCGAAATCATGGAAGTGTAGGACCGCTCGAATGAAGGCGCCGGAGATGCTCGCACGGATCCGTGAGAACGGCGCGATTCCAAGACACATCGCGATCATCATGGATGGCAACGGCCGCTGGGCGCGCGAGCGCAACCTACCGCGTCCGCTGGGCCATCGCTCGGGGATGAAGTCGGTGCGCGAGGTGGTGGAAGGCGCGATCGAGACCGGTGTCGAGGTGCTCTCGCTCTTCGCATTCTCGCAGGAGAACTGGCAGCGCCCCGTCACCGAGATCCAGGCGCTGATGTCGCTCCTCGAGGAGTACATCGCGCGCGAGGCGGAGGAGCTCGCGCAGCAGGGAGTGCGCGTGCAGGTGCTCGGCGATCTCGCGCGACTGACCCAGGCGGCGGCCGGCGCGGCTGCGAAGCTCATCGCGACCACGGCGCACAACGACAAGCTCGTTCTCAACCTCTTCATCTCGTACGGCAGCCGCGCCGAAATCGTGCGCGCGGCGCAGCTGCTCGTGGAAGATGTGCGCGCCGGTCGAATGAGCGCCAACGAGATCGATGAGGAGGCGATCGCCGCGCGACTCTACACGATGGGCGTCCCCGATCCGGATCTGCTGATTCGCACATCGGGCGAGCAGCGTCTCTCGAACTTCATGCTCTGGCAGGCCGCGTACGCCGAGCTGTACATGTCGCCGGTGTTGTGGCCGAACTTTCGACGCCAGGAGCTGTTCGAGGCGATCCTCGACTTCCAGAGTCGCGACCGCCGCTTCGGCCGCGTCACCGCGTAGTGGCGCTCTCGAATCTCGCGGCGCGAGTGCTCGTCGCCGTCGTCGCGATCCCTCTGGTGATCGGCGCTGTCTACGTCGGCGACGTCGTTCTCGCGGTGACGCTCGGAGTCGTCGCGGCGCTCGCAGCGGGAGAGCTCTTCGGGATCGCAAAGGCCGCCGGCTACGCGCCGCTGTCGCGCACCGGAACGTCGATCGCGTTTCTTCTGCCGATCGGCGTGCACTACTTTCGCGTCGGACGCTTCGTGCCGCCCGAGATCGCGCTCGGTGCCATGGCGATCATCGCGCTCTTCGCGCTCGCGCTCTTCCGCCGATCCAGCGAAGAGCATCCGCTCGGTGCCGCGGCGGTGACGTTGCTCGGGGTGCTCTACACAGCGGGCTTTCTCTCCTTCGCGTACGCGCTGCGCTACCATAACTACGTCGTGACCGCACGCGCGGGGAGCGCGCTCGTCTTCTATCCGTTCGTGCTCACCTGGATCTCCGATACCGCCGGCTATTTCGTCGGGCGAGCATTCGGGAAATCGACGCTGATGCCCTCGGTGAGTCCGGGGAAAACGCGCGCCGGTGCGATCGGTGCCCTCGTGTTCTGCATGCTCGCGAGCTGGGCGTACGCGCAGTGGGTGCTGGTTCCTTACGCGAGCCTCGGGCTTCGCCTGGGCGTCGCACTCACACTCGGCGCGATCATCGGCGCAGCAGTCCAGGTTGGCGATCTCGTCGAGTCGCTCCTCAAGCGCGAGGGCGGCGTGAAGGACAGCTCGCATCTCATTCCCGGCCACGGGGGCGTGCTCGATCGCATCGATGGGATGCTCTTTGCGCTGCCGGTGACGTATTTCCTGTTCACTTTCCCGCACGTGCTCCTCTTCGTGAATCGATGACCGTGCGCGGCGTCGCGGTGCTCGGCTCGACGGGATCGGTCGGCACAACCGCGCTTCGCGTGCTCGCACGCCATCCGGATCGCTTTCGTGTGGCAGCGATCACTGCCTTCTCGAATACCGAGTTGCTCGAGGCGCAGGCCGCGCAGTTCAAGCCGTCGTACGTCGGGGTGTGCGCGAACGGCGCCGCCCCGCACCCCGGATGGATCGAGGGGTCGAAGTGCCTGGTCGAGGCGGCGACGAGAAGCGATGTCTCGATCGTGATCAACGCGATCGTCGGTGCCGCGGGACTCGACGCAACGCTCGCCGCCGTGACGGCAGGGAAGCGTGTCGCGCTCGCGAACAAGGAGACGCTCGTGATGGCGGGCGCGCTCGTGGCCGAGGCGTGCAGAGTCGGCGGTGGCGAGCTCGTGCCCGTGGACAGCGAGCATAGCGCGATTCTGCAATGTCTCGCGGGGCGCTCGCGCGAGGATGTACGTCGACTCGTGCTCACCGCGTCGGGCGGTCCCTTTCGCGAGTGGGATTCCGATCGTCTCGCGAAGGCGACGATCGCCGACGCGCTGCAGCATCCAACCTGGAAGATGGGGCGCAAGATTTCCATCGACAGCGCGACGCTCGCGAACAAGGCGCTCGAGGTCATCGAGGCGCACTTTCTCTTCGGCCTCTCCTACGATCAGATCGAAGTCGTCGTGCATCCGCAGAGCATCGTGCACTCGTTCGTCGAATTCGTGGATGGAAGCGTGCTCGCGCAGATGGGAGCGCCGAGCATGGAGCTGCCCGTTTTGTACGCGCTGACGCATCCCGATCGCGTGCAGGACGACGCGATGCCGCGCTTCGACCCCGTGGCATGGCCCGCGCTGACTTTCGAGCGCGTGCGAGCCGAGAGCTTTCCTGCGCTGGCGCTTGGCATCGCAGCCGGAAGGCGGGGCGGCGCGGCTCCTGCAGTGTTCAACGCCGCGAACGAGCAGGCGGTGAGCCTCTTTCTCGAGAACAAGATAAGCTTCATGGACGTCGCGCGGGCAATCCAGAGTGCGCTCTCCTCCTGCGGCGACGAATCGGCCGACACGCGCTCCGCCGTCATGAAAGCCGACGCCGCCGCGCGAAGACACGTTCTGGAGATGTTCGCATGCTAGAGTGGCTCCGCACCCCCGCCGCAATCGTGTTCGTGTTCGGCATCGTGATCTTCGT
>JBDTXL010000197.1:0-3759 GCA_040006195.1 Gemmatimonadota bacterium
CTCCGCTTTTGCACTCTGGCGGCGTCGACGAGGATCTCATGAAGCGCACAGTGGTTATCGGGCTGGCAACGGTGTTCGCTCTCGCGGCGTGCAGCGAGGGAACATCGCCGGGCAACAACAGCACGAACAAGATGGCGGAAAAGTCGCGGGTCCATGCGACGGCCGGAGACGTGATCGGTCAGGCGACGAACGGATTCTATACCGTGTTCGTGAATCAGTTTGGTGCTGCCGGAATCGGCCAGTATACGGTGATGACCGGCCCCAATCATCCGGTCACGCTTTCCACCGGCTCGCCGAAGAACGTGATCTTCGGAAACGGAAGTCCGGGCACGTCGTACAACACGATTCACTCCTTCACCACCAACACCGATTACGTCAACGTCGCCAACGCGGCAGGCGCGGGGATTTTTGTTCTCGATCCACTGCACGCGGGCGTGACGGCGACGGTCGTTCCGCTCGGGACAATTGGTTATCGCACGACGTATGTGCTCTCCGGACCGCCCAACACTCCCGACAAGCTCACGATCATCGAGGATGTGGCCACGCATGGCACGACGTTCGAGACGGCGACGGTCGAAGTCACAACCACCGTGACCAACAACGGCGCCGCGCCCACCTCGATTGGAATTCGCTATCTCTGGGATGTGCAGATCGGCGAGGATGACGGCCCGACGTTCCAGCAGCTCAGCCCGGACGCTGCCGTCACGTTGAGCGAGAAGAGTTTCACATCTCCGTCGTTCGGCTTCTTCCGCATTCAGGACAACGACGGCAATGCGACGACGCCGCTCTTCAGCGTTTTCGGAACGGTCACGCAGCCGAACACGATTTCGCCGGTGCCCACGCCGCCGGATCTGCTCGAGAATGTGTCGTGGCCCGACGCCGTTACGAAGCCATTCGCATACGCGGTTACGCCGGGTAAGGATGTATCCTCCGCCACCGGATCGATCAACGACAACGCGATCCTCTATTTCTGGGGAAGCAGTTCCGCGAACGCGATCGTGCTCAATACGAGCGCGTCGCGCACCGTCTCGCAGTCACTCGTGTCCGCGGAAGCCAATGCACCGCCGCCGTTCAACCAGCAGCCAACGGCGACGATCACATCGCCCGCCAACAGTGCGTCGTTCGTTTCGGGTGCGACGGTGAGCTTCGCGGGCACGGGTGTCGATCCGGAAGACGGCACGCTCACGGGCGCGTCGCTCGTGTGGACCGATGGTGCAACGCAGATCGGGACGGGGACGTCGTTCTCGCTCTCGACGCTGGCGGTCGGCACGCACGTCATCACGCTCACCGCCACGGATAGCAAGGGTGCGAAGGGGACGGCGACCGTCACCATCGTGATAACCGGAGTTCCGGTCGACCAGCATCCAACGGCGACGATCACGTCCCCGGCGAACAGCGCTTCGTTCGTGCAGGGAGCGTCGGTCGGCTTCGCTGGCAGCGGCCACGACGCGGAAGACGGAACGCTCACGGGGGCATCGCTCGTGTGGACCGATGGCGCCACGCAGATCGGGACGGGTACATCGTTCTCGCTCACGACTCTCGCCGTCGGCACGCACGTGATCACGCTGACCGCGAAGGACAGCAAGGCACAGACGGGAACGGCATCGGTCACGATCACGGTGACCGCGCCTGCGCAAAATCAGGCGCCGACCGCGCAGATCACGTCGCCGAGCAACGGCGCGGTGATCGCACCGGGCGCGTCGATCTCGTTCGCCGGTACGGGCACGGATCCGGAAGACGGCGCGCTCTCGGGTGCGTCACTCGTGTGGACGGACAACGTCTCAGGTCAGATCGGAACGGGCACGTCGTTCTCACTCGCGACTCTCGCGGGCGGACCCCACATCATCACGCTCACGGCGACCGATTCCAAGGGCGCGCATGGGACGGCGACGATGAGCTTCACGATTGCGTTCAGCCAGTCGATCGGATCGGCTGGCGGCTCGCTGTGCGTCGAGTCGTGCCACCTGTCGCTCTTCTTCCCACAGGGTGCGTTGTCTTCGACGACGACGTTCTTCGTGTGGACGACGCCGGCGCCGACCCCGCTGCCGGGTCTCATCGGCGGCGCGGCGTACGTCGTCTCGCCCGCGGTGACGTTCGCGGTCACCGGCGAGCTGGGCATCAAATACGATCCCGCGACGCTGCCGTCTGGCGTCAGTCAGAGCACGCTGCGCCTCTACCGGTACGTTGCTGGAAGCTGGCAGCTGATTCCGAACGGCGGAGTGAACACGACGTCGCATATCGTCTTCGCGCCAGTCAGCGGCACGGGGATCTTCGCAATCGCCAGCACACCGTAGTTGATGGAGCTCGCACCGCGAGACATGCGCGGTGCGAGGCGGAGATGCGAAATGGCCGGAGAATCTGCGACGCGAGATGCGTCGAGGATGCTCCGGCCATTTTTTGTCGCAGCCTAGAAGGGAGCGATGCTCCCTCATTTGCCCCTTACGCGTGGGCGCGTGCGGGCGAAAGCCAGCGGCGCTGAATCGCCTTCCACTGAAGCGCCTGATAGATCGCGGCCAGACCGACGAGGAGGTAGACGATGCGGCTGAGCGGCGACATCGCGCCGAAGATCGTCGCAACCAGGTCGAAATTCGCTGCGCCAACAAGTCCCCAGTTCAGCCCACCAACGACTAGGAGGACTGCGGCTACTACGTCGAGATTCTTCATTGTCGTGCTCCGAAAGAGGCGAAAAGCGGTCGTCGAACGGCCGCGAGTGAATTCATGGTGGTTGTGATCGTGTGAGGCTCCTAGAGCAAGTGCGGTGCCGTTGTCGAGATTATGTCCAATTAATTTGCTTGACACATCTTGGACAGGATGCCAGATTGTATCCATGGAAACGTTCATCTCGCCTCTCGACCACGACCAGCGTCACCCCATTGCCGTCGTCTCCGAGCGCACGGGGCTCTCCCAGGACGTGCTGCGCGTCTGGGAACGTCGCTACGGAGCGGTCTCGCCGGTGCGGGCCTCTTCCGGGCTTCGCCTCTACACGGATGACGATGTCCATCGCCTCGTCCTCATCCAGACCGCCATGCGTGGCGGGCGCAGCATCGGTCGCGTCGCGAGGCTGCCGAACGAAACCCTGACCGCGCTCGTCCAGGACGACAGCGCCGCGCGCAACCAGCGCGCACCCGCGAAGACAATCGCCTACGCGCCGGGCGACGTCGTCGGCGCATCGCTATCGCTCGCCAGAATGCTCGACGCGTCGGCGCTCGACGAGGCACTCAGACGTGCGGCGGTCGTCATGGGGATGCCTGCGTTTCTCGAGACCGTCGCTGCGCCGCTGCTCCGCCGTATCGGCGACGAGTGGCATGCCGGGCGACTCGCTCCCGCACACGAGCATCTCGTCACGTCCGCGCTGCACGACATCGTCATGGCGATGATGCGCTCGTTCACCAGCCGTCCCGATGCTCCGACGATTCTCGTTACGACCGTCGCCGGTGAGCGACACGTCATCGGCGCATCGCTCGTCGGCGCCTCGGCGGCGCTCGAAGGGTGGAACGTCCTCTATCTCGGCGCCAACCTCCCTGCGGCGGAAATCGCGAGGGCCGCGAAAGAGGCGGATGCGCAGCTCGTAGCGGTGAGCATCGTCTATGTCGAGGACAGCGCGCGGGTCGTCGACGAGATGCGCGATCTGCGCGCGCAGATCCCTGGGAACGTGACGCTGATCGCAGGCGGCGCTGGCGCTGCGATGCTTGGCGGAGAGCTCGCCGCGATCGGGGTGCGCGTCGAATCGAGCGTCTCGGGACTTCTGGCCGAGCTTCG
>JBDTXL010000198.1:0-4451 GCA_040006195.1 Gemmatimonadota bacterium
GATCGCAATGTGGCGTTCAGTCAGACGGTGCAGCTCGCGGAAGATCTGCGAAAACAAGGCGTAGATGTGGAGCAGCTCATCTTTCCTGATGAGGTGCACGATTTTCTACTGCATCGAAACTGGCTCGCTGCATATACGGCCTCGTTCGATTTCTTTTCGCGAAAGCTCGTTCACAAGAGCGTCGCGCATTAGAAATTCATTGAAAAAAAGCACTGGACGTGCGACGTGAAAAGCATTACATCGTGTTCAACGCTGCTCTTCCGGGGAGCGCCGATGTGATGCAGAACAAACGACGCGATGGCACGCGCGCGATGTATGCGCGACTGATGCTCACGACGATCGCGTTGGCGGTGGCGTGCGGGAGGGGAGATGCTCCCGCCGCCGCTGACCGCGGAGCGACTGCTCCCCAGCCAGATCCGATCGCTACTCTCGACACTACCCCGCCGGCGGGCGCGCTCGGCGCATCCGTGCGCCGCGGTCGCGCACTGCTCACTGCAACGCGCGATTCGCTCCCCTCACACGTCGGGAGCGCGCTGCGCTGCTTCAGCTGTCATCTCGACGGGGGGCGCCGCGCGGGCGGGCTCTCCCTTGTGGGAGCGTACACGCGCTACCCGCAGTACAGGCTTCGCCGCGGCCGCGTGGACCTCATCGAGGATCGCGTGAACGACTGCTTCGTCCGCAGCCTCAACGGACACTCGATTCCCGTTGGCGGCGACGACATGCGCGACATCGTGACCTATCTCTGGTGGCTCGCGCGCGGGGTCGCGGTCGGCGACAGCGTCAAGTCGACCGCAGTGCCGGAGCTCGCAACGCTCCCGGCCGACACGCTGCGCGGTGCACGGATATTTTCGGAGAGCTGCGCGCGCTGCCATGGCGCGAATGGGGAGGGCGCCGGCGTCGTACCACCCGTGTGGGGCGCGAAGTCGTACAACATCGGCGCGGGGTTGGCGCGTTATCGCATGGCCGCGCTCTTCGTGCTGCACAACATGCCCTTCGACAAGCCCAACACCCTCACGCCCCAGCAGGCGCTCGACGTCGCGCGCTACATCGACACGCGCCCCCGCCCGGATCTCGCCGGAAAAGAGTATGATTGGCCCACGGGCGATCGCCCAAACGATGTTCCGTTTCCTACGCGTCCCGGCCCTGCCGGCGGCGCAGACACCGCGCGCACGAGCGCGCACAGCGGCGCGCGATGAGCGCGCAGGACAAACGCCATGAGCGATGACCTTCTCTCTTCGTCCCCGCGCCGCAGCTTCCTCGGGCGCCTCGCCGCAGGAACGGCAGCCCTCGGACTGACGGCATTTCTCCCGGTCACCGCGTGCGCGGCGGAGAAGACCGTGGCGACCGCATCCGACTCGACATCCGGACCTCCGGAGTCGAGCGAGTGGCCGGGGCAGATCAAGACGAAGCACAAAATGGCGATCGATGCATTCGGGACGAACAAGGGCTTCCCGCTCGCGTTCGCGTACACGTTCGGCGTGCCGTATGCGTCCATCACGCCGTCGCCCGCAACGGCCGTCGTCATTCTGCGCCACGAAGGATTCCCGATGGCGCTCACTGATCCGATCTGGGCGAAGTACAAGATCGGAGCGGCGATGGGCATCATGGATCCGGCAACGAAGAAGCCGGCCGAGCGGAACCCGTTCTACAAGGCAAAGCCCGGAACGCTCCTCGTCGATGACATGGACATCGCGAAGCTCCTGGCGAAGGGCACGATCTTCGGCGCGTGCAACGTCGCGCTGCACGTGTTCAGCGCGCAGTTCGCGGCGGCAGGCGGCGTAACGCCCGAGGTCGCGTTGAAGGAGTGGACGGCTGGAATCATACCGGGAATTCCGATCATCCCGTCGGGCACATGGGGCGTGAACCGCGCGCAGGAAGTGGGGTGCACGTACTGCGCGGGGGCGTGACGCTCGCGCGCTGAGCTTGTACGGCGCACTCACCGTGTGGGTGCGCCGCAGCTCGTCGACGTGAATGACCGAGCGGCGCCTTACACCCCTCGCGCTCTCCGGTCCACTTCAGCGACACGCGCCGCCGCCTCTCGCCAGTCCACCGCCGGCGCCACATCGCGATCCGCGAGCTCGAGCGTCGCAAGTGCCCGCTCGACGACCTTCCCACCCCCCGGCACCGTTTGCCCCCACCACAGCTCCGTCGCCCGACAGAGCCGCTCCTCCTTCGCGAGCGAGAGCTGCGTGCGAAACACTCCCGCCGCCGCCACACGCGCGTGCACACCCTCGTGCAGCAGCGAGGACGCGATCTCCGCGATGCTGAAGTCGCGATTCACGATGAAGGTCAGCTCTGTGAGCACGCGCCGCGTTTCACCGAAGAACGCGCCGCGACACGCGAAGCGCTTGACATCGATCCCCGCGATATCCCGTCGCAGCCGCCGGAGCTTCGCCGGCGCGTACCGCTCGATCATCCCCAGCACCTCATCCATCCGCGCGAACACATCGTCGTCCGCGATATCCGGCCGCGTGTTCTCGAGCACGACGTCGATCCCACGCACCGTCCTCCTCACGTGCGCCGGCGCCGTCGAAACGCCGAGCGCCACGCGAAGTCGATCGAAGAGACCGTCGCTCACTGCACTACCGCCGGCACAGCCGCCCGTACGTCCGCAGGCAGGGAAATGATGAACGTCGAGCCCACGCCCACCTCGCTCTCCACGCGAAGGTCGCCGCCCATCCCTCGCGCGAACTCCCGGCTAATGGTGAGGCCGAGCCCCACACCCTCGCTGTTCGTCGAAAACTTGCGATCTACCTGTACGAATGCCTCGAAAATGCTCTCGAGCTTCTCCGGTGCGATCCCGACGCCGGAGTCGCGCACCGCGATGGAAACGACCGCATCCTCCCGCTCGCACGCGATGACGATCTCGCCGTCCCTTGCCGTGAACTTGATGGCGTTGCCGACGAGATTGATGATGATCTGGCGCAAGCGATCAGCGTCCGCGCGCACCACCAGCGCCTCCGCACATCCGTCAGTATCGAAGCGCAGCCCCTTCGCCTCGAGCTGGCTCCCCACAATATCCTTCACCGATTCGATCATCTCGCCCATCGGCACGCGCGCGATCGCATACTCCATCTTCCCTGCACCGAGCTTCGCGAAGTTCAGCACGTCGTTGATGAGCCCGAGCAGATGCTTCTGGCTCCGGTCGATTCGGCGCAGGTCGACGCGCTGCTCCTCGGTTATCGGTCCGCGAAGCCCCATCTCAAGCAGCTGCGCGTAGCCGCCGATCGCGTTGAGCGGCGTGCGCAGCTCGTGACTCATGGCGGTGAGAAAGTCGCTCTTCGCGCGACTTGCCTCGAGCGCCTCGAGATGCAGCCGCTCGAGCTCGCGCGCCGCCCGCTTGTTCGCCTCGATGTCGGTGTTCGAGCCGTACCACTTCACGATCGCCCCGCTCTCGCTGCGCTGCGCGATCGCACGACCCAGGTGCCAGCGATATTCCTTCTCGCCGAGATGCCAGAGTCGAAACTCGATCTCGTACGGCTCGCCAGTGGTCACACTGCGCGTCCATCGCTCGATGGTCCGCGCGACGTCATCCACGTGAACCATCGACAGCCATCCTTCACCGAGGATCTGCTCTGCCGAACGCTGGAAGTATTCGGTGACGCCGCGATTCACATAGTCGAGCGAGCCGTTCGGAAGCGCAGTCCACACCTGCACCGGAATCGCATCTGCGAGGAACCGGTAGCTGTCGTCCCCGGCATCGTCCACGTTGCCCTTCGACATACCTGGGGGGCCGCGCTATCGCGCAGCCACTTCCGGGTGATACGACTCCGCCTGCTCGATGAACGACTCGAACAGCCGCCGCATCGCGGGATCGCTCTCGACGAGCTCCTCGGGATGCCACTGCACGCCGATCAGATAGCTGTCGTCGCGCCCCTCCACTCCCTCGATCAACCCGTCCGGCGCACGCGCGTTCACCACGAGCCCGGGCGCGAGCTGCTTGATCCCCTGGTGATGCATGCTGTTCACCGTCGCCGCTCCCGCGCCGATGATCGCCGCGAGCTGCGTCCCCTCCTCGATCGAGATCTCGTGCACGAGGTCGTGGCGCTGCCTCACCTCGTTCGGCCAGTAATCGTGCTTGATCGCCGCCTCGCACCAATCGGCGAGATCCTGATAAAGCGTTCCACCAGCGGCGACATTGAGCACCTGCACACCGCGGCACACCGCGAGTACGGGCTTTCTGTCCGCCATCGCCCACTGCACGAGCGCGACCTCCACCCTGTCACGATCCGGATCCGTCACGCCGCACGCCGGAAGCCGCGACTCGCTGTACTGATCGGGATCCATGTCGACGCCACCCGGCAGGAACACCGCATCGAGCTGTTCGTAGATCGCGCGCAATGTCGCCATGTCGTGCGACAGCGGAACCACCCACGGCAACGCACCCACCGATGTGAGCACGTCGACGTACCGCTGGCTCATCACCCAGCAGCGCGGAAGCTCGCCGGGGA
>JBDTXL010000199.1:0-3018 GCA_040006195.1 Gemmatimonadota bacterium
CCCCACGCGAGCACGCGCTGCGCGCGCGCGAGATCCGTGATGTCGTCGAGCGTCAAAACGGACCCGCCCTTTCCACTGGAAAGGCGCGTGAGCCGAGCCTGCAGCTGCCGCCCGTGGATCGTGAGCTCGAACTCCTCCTCCTCCAGAGCGCTCTCCGCGAATGCGCGCAGTCGCTTCACTGTCTCTTCTCCCAGCACTGCCGCTTCAATGCCAGCCGGCAGCGCGCGATCGAGCATCGCCTCGGCGCGCGGATTCGCGAGCGTGACGACATGGTTGGCATCGAGCGCGACGACGCCGCTCGCCACGTTGCGCAGAATCGCCGACGTGCGGCGCTGCGCCGACTCGAGCGCGGCGCGGCTTTCGCCCAGATCCGCCGCCATTCGCCGGAAGGCCGAGAACACCGGCTGGAACTCATCGGGCGCGCGCGTGGCGAGCGGCGGCTCGCGATCGCCGCGCGCGATCGCGAGCGCGGCAATTCTGAGCGCGCCGATCGGCTCCGCGAGGGAGCGCGACGCGAGGCGGCTCAGCGCGAGCGCGGCGAGCGCGCCGAGGACCGTGGCGCACGCCACGAGCACCGCGAGATCGCGTCTCCGCTGGTCGAGCGTTGCCTCGGTGCCGCGCGCTGGCGCACCGATCACGTAGCTCTGTCCACTCGCACTCGTCGCGACGCGGAAGCCGAAGAGCGCGGGCGCCGAGTTCACGTCCTTCATTAGGCTCGCGTATACCTCGCGTCCCGCGCTCAGGCTCGTATATGCGGAGGGCGGGAGAAATGCGCCCATCGGCGCGAGCGCATCGAACAGCGGCTGGCTCGCGCCGCCGAGCTCACCGTTCCGATACAGCAGCAGCGGAATGTCCGTGTGCCCGACCAGCGACGCGCCGCGACGCGCCTCCTCATCGGTCGAGATCCCGCGCAGTGCTTCTCGCAGAACGAGATCGCGCGACTGCCGGTCCTCAGTGCGAAGGCGCTCGTAGCTCCAGAGCGCGAAGACAAGCGCGGGAATCACGAAAAACGCGAAGAGCACCACCGTCAGTCGCGAACGGTAGCTCGTTCCCCACCGGCGCAGCTGCACGCGCAACCGCCTGAGGACGCGCCCGTCCGGCAGCGCCGCGATCATCCACAGCGCGAAGAGCAGCACGAGATCGAGCAGCACCGCGAGCGCGCCGCGCTGCAGCAAAATCCCGAGCGAGCGCAGCTCGATCTCGATGTGTGCCCGCATCTCGCCGCGCGATGTGCGCACGACGTGATCGCCGTGCATCTCGTTCGCGTCGCGATACCAGCGCGTGCCGACCGTCGGAAGACTGTCGCCCGCCCGTTTCTCAACGAGCACCACGCTGTACGGCGGCTCGCCCGTCTCGCGATCCTCGAGGCCGAGCAGCGGCGCGAACGGATCGGTCGCTATCAGTCGCGTGCGCGGCGCGACGACGACCGTCGTCACCGAGCTGTCGGGATGCGGTACGGCGAGCACGACGAAGGTGCCCGGAACGCCCAGCACCGATTGCAGCTGCGTGGTGCCTGTCACACGCGCATCCGCCGCGATCTCGCCCACATCGCGCACCGGTGGCGCGAGCTGATCGAGCGTCACCTCGGCGATCGGCAGCCCCTCGGGCGCCCACGCCATGAGGTCGACCGGGTAACCGCTCCCGACGAGATCGGAGCGCATGTAACGCTTCGCGAGCTCGGACTCCGAGCGAGCGGGCGGCGCCGCGCGAAGGTCGCCACCAAGACGCTCGAGCACGCTCACGATGTCGGGATCCACGATCGCGAGCCCTCCGACATCGCGGTCGGCCAGCGTCGCGCGGCCGCGCACGCCGGCGCCCCACGTCAGTGTCGTTGCGACGAGCGCGCCAACCCCGCCCGCGACGAGCACCATTCGCCTGTGCGAGCGAGTGAGCGCGAGCGTCGCGATCACGCCCATCCAGAGCACGCGATACCAGGTGGGCCACGTTCCCGGTGCGTGAAGCACCAGCGGCGCTATCGCCGCGACGATGGTCGCGAGCACGGGCGCCACCCACGGCGGAAGTCCGCGGCGCGCGCCGAGCCCCGCGCTTCCGACGGCGGCGACGCCGATGAAGAGCGACGCCGCGACCAGAAAGAGCGCGATCTCCCAGCCAAGCCAGAGCTCCACCGCGACGCCGCTGAGCGGAGGAGAGACACCGCCGCCGAGATTGCGGAGCAGCGTTGGCGAGACGGCGAGAATGGCGAGCGCTATCGGAAGCGCGAGCCATCGGTGGCGAATGCGGAGTCCGTGTCGAAGCAACAGCAGGAGCGCAAGCAGCACGAGCGTGGCGGTCGCGCCGAGTGCGCCGACGGATGCCGTGAATGGCCCACCGACCTCGGAGTAGTAGACCGTCGGATCAAAGAGGACGCCGCTCCCCGAGAAGGCGTTGAGCGGGACGAGCGCGAGCAGCACGAGCGCGATGGCGAGCGGGAAGAGTCGCCCAGGGAGCGTGCGCTGCCGCCGCCACGACGCGACGAGAAAGCACGCGAAGGCGAGCGCGAGGAGGAGCGCGCCCGAGAGCCTCACGCGCACGAGTGTGCTGAGCCGCGCCTCTTCTTTGCCGGGGGCCACCGCGCGAGCGATGAGCAGCGTGTCGCGCTGATTCGGCGCCAACACCGTGAAGAGATCGGAGCTGGCCGAGGCAGTACTCGCGTTGCCGTTCACCGTAGCTGCACTCGCGAACACATCGAAGGCGTGCAGCCCCTGCTCCTTCGCCACGCGATTCCCGATCGCGGGAACAAGCTGGTCGCCCGGCGGCTCCGCGTACGCGACCGCAGTGGCAATCGCGCGACGGCTTCCGCGCGACATCACGGCGTAGAGCACGGTATAGAATGGCGTGTGCAGCGCACCTACCTGTCCGATGATCGGATCGACGGGCACCGGCAGGCGCCCACCCCAGGCGAAGGGCACGCCGCGATCGTAGAGCACGATCCCCTGCTCGGGCGCGCCCGCTGTCAGCCGATCGAAGGACGCGAACGCATCCACGGGATTTGCGGGCGCGTCGAGGGCGCGCGTCGCC
>JBDTXL010000200.1:0-1660 GCA_040006195.1 Gemmatimonadota bacterium
CCATCACCCGCGGCGTGAGCGAGACCCTCGCCCACGGCGAGCTCACCTTCCGCGACCGCGCGCCCATCGAGATTGCCCTCGCGCGCCGTCAGCACGAGAGCTACGAGCACACGCTCATCTCACTGGGCGTCCGCATCGATCACCTCCCCGCCGAAGATGCCTATCCCGACGCCGTTTTCGTCGAGGACGTCGCTCTCGTGCTCGATGAGATCGCCATCGTCACGAGCCCGGGCGCCGTTTCGCGCGCTGGTGAGGCCGAGAGCATGGCGCGCGCAGTCGGAAAGTACCGCCCCGTCAAGCATCTCTCGGCACCTGCCACCCTCGACGGTGGCGACGTCGTCCGCATCGGGAAGATCCTCTACGTTGGGCTCTCCAGCCGCACCAACCAGAGCGGCATCGACCAGCTCGGCGCCCTGTTGTCACCGCTCGGCTACACGGTGCTCGGTGTCGAGGTCGCCGGCGCGCTGCATCTGAAGACGGCGTGCACCTACGCGGGTAGGGGGATTCTCCTGGCGAATTCCGAGTGGGCCGCGACGAACGTCTTCACTGATGTCGAGATTCTCGCCGTCGATGCGCAGGAGCCGTGGGGCGGCAGCGTGCTCGCGATCAACGATACGCTCGTGATGGCCGCTTCCTTCCCGCGCACGCGCGCGACGCTCGAGGCCCGCGGCTTCGCCGTCATCCCGGTCGATCTCTCCGAGCTGCAGAAGGCCGAGGGCGGCCCGACGTGTCTGAGCATCGTCTTCGACGCAGCGGATGCCTGACACGATCGACTTTGCCGCGGAGCTCAATCCGCAGCAGCACGCAGCCGCGACGTTCGGCAACGGGCCGCTGCTCGTGGTCGCCGGCGCGGGCACGGGCAAGACGCGAGCGCTCGTCTATCGCGTCGCGCATCTCCTCGGCCGCGGCGTGCCGCCGCACCGCATTCTGCTCCTCACCTTCACCCGCCGCGCCGCACAGGAGATGCTCGGCCGCGTCGCGCGACTCGCGGGCGGATCGAGCGCTCGCGTGCACGGAGGCACCTTCCACGCGACGGCGCACAGGCTGCTGCGCGCCTATGGGCCCGCCGCCGGCCTCGCGAAGGACTTCACGATCCTCGATCAGGGCGACGCCGAGGATCTGATGGGAATGTCGCGCGCAGCGCTGGGCTTTGGGCAGCGCAAGTCGCGTTTCCCGAAGAAGGAGACGTTGCATCACGTCTACTCGCGCCACGTGAACACGGAAATCTCCGTTGAGGACATCCTCCGCGACGACCTCCCGCAGTTCAGCGATCTCGCGATCGACATCAAGAAGGTTTTCGCCGGCTACACCACGCGCAAGGAGGAGCGAAACCTCGTCGACTACGACGATCTGCTCCTCTTCTGGGTCGCGATGCTCGAGGGTTCGCCCGAGCTCGGTGCGCGCATCGCGTCGCTCTATGATCACGTCCTCGTCGACGAATATCAGGACACGAATGCGCTCCAGGCACGGATCCTCCGCGCCATGGCGGCAACGCACCGCAACATCACGGTCGTCGGCGACGATGCGCAGAGCATCTACGCCTTCCGCGGCGCGAACGTGCGCAACATGCTCGACTTCCCCAAGCAGTTCGAGGGGACGACCGTCGTCGCGCTCGAGCACAACTACCGCTCGACGCAGCCGATCCTCGACGTCACCAACA